>JAASSH010000542.1 GCA_021767985.1 Gammaproteobacteria bacterium
CGAGAGAAAGGTTTCGAAGCCCTGCTCCCGAATTCGCGGCGCCGGGTAACGAACCAGCTGCAATCCACGCCGCAGATCGGGGTCGCGTTGCGCCAGCGCATCCAGGTGACGTTTTATTTTCGACTGGTTCATCAGGTTTGCGACTACTATACAAAATCACCGACTGCCACCGCCGGCCTGCACGAGGTTCCCGCGGTGCGATCGATAAATACAAACGGGTTTTCTTCTTACACTATCCGCTCTAGTATAACAATCCTGTTAAACCTGAGCCTCGAGAGGAGTTTCGCATGGCTGCTTACTGGATTGCCCACGTCCACGTTACCGACCCCGATGGTTACGGCGAATACGCCAGACGCGCGACCGGCGCCATCGAAGCGCATGGCGGTGAATTCCTGGCTCGCGCAAGCCGCACGGTGTGGCTGGAAGGCGAGGAGCGCGAGCGCAACGTCGTGGTACGTTTTCCGAGCCTCGAAGACGCGGAGGCCTGCTACCGGTCCGAGGCCTACCAGGAAGCACTGACTTTTGCGCGCGGCGCCGCCGAGCGCGACCTTTGCATTGTCGAAGGCAACTGATTGCCCCGCGTTGTCATGCCGCTGTTATCGCAACAACAGGTAGAGGATTTCCACCGCGATGGTGTCGTCCTGCTGCGCGGCGTTTTCGGTGACTGGATAGAGCGGCTGCGCCAGGGCGTCGATGTCAACCTGGCAAATCCGGGTCCGTTCGGCCGCGAGTACCTCGACACCGGTCAGTCGGGCCGGTTCTTCGGTGACTACTGCAACTGGGGCCGCATCGAACAATATCGCCAATTCATGTTCGACTCGCCGGCAGCCGAAATCGCCGCCGACCTGATGCAGTCCGACAGCGTGCGAATTTTTCACGAACACGTGCTGGTCAAGGAACCAGGCACCGACAAGGTTACGCCCTGGCACCACGATCAGCCTTACTACTGCGTCGATGGCCGCCAGGTCTGCAGCATGTGGATTCCGCTGGACCCGGTCGGCATCGAAACCTGCCCCGAGTTCATCGCCGGCTCCCACGACTGGGGGCGCTGGTTCCTGCCGCGCAAGTTCAGCGGCATCGATTACGACCACGAGGATGCCAGGCTCGAATCGGTTCCCGACATCGACAACCATAGGGACGACTACGATATCCGCAGCTGGTCGCTGCAGCCCGGCGACGCGATCGCGTTTCATGTCCTGACGCTGCACGGTGCACCATCGAATCTGTCGGCAAAACACCGCCGCCGTGGCTTCGCCGCACGCTGGCTCGGTGACGACGCGGTTTACGCGCGGCGAGCCGGGGAAACTTCTCCCCCCTTCCCCGGCCTCGATCAGCGACTCAAGCCTGGGGACCCGATGGATGCCGCCGAGTTTCCGCTGGTATTTTCGAGGAGCAAGACAAGGCCAGACCACGCTTCCTGAATGAAAGCTATCTCTGTCCCTTATTAAATAAAAACGATACCGGGGCTCTAACGCAAACGATCCAGAAACTGGTAGTAGCGCACCGCGCTCGCCAGGAACCAGGGCTTGCCACGATACAGCGGGCGAGTCTGGAAGCGGGGTTCGTTGAACGCGCTGTTACCTTCCGGCTTGCCGAGCAGCTGCAGTCCGATCCGATTACCGAAGTAACTCGCCAGGCAAATGCCGGAGCCGCAATACCCCATCGCATAATGAATGCCATCCTGTTCCCCAAGGTGTGGCAGATTGTCGAAGCTGTACCCGACGAAACCCATCCAGGTGTGACTAATGTGCAGATCTTCGAGCTGGGGAAAGATACGCAGCATCTCCTGCCTGAGTGCGGGCAGGCTGCGTACCGGGTCCGATTCGAAAACGGATACCCTGCCACCAAACAATAAGCGCCTGCCGTCGGGAGAACGGCGGAAGTAGACCACGATCCTGCGCGTGTCACTAAACACCCGGCTCGCAGGCATGAGGCGATCGGCGCGCTCGAGACTCATCGGCTCGGTGGCGAGCATATAGCTGCCGATCGGAATGATACGGCGCCGCTGCCAGGGGGTAGCGCCGCCGGTATAACCATTGGTCGCCACTACCAGGTTGCGCGCCCGGATAGTTCCGAGACTGGTTGCTACCCTGAAACCGTCGGATTCGCGCTCGATTCCGAGTGCGGCGCAATGGCCGATTACCCGCGCATCGTTCGCCTGCACCAGCCGCAGCAAGCCCTGGTGATATTTGGCCGGATCGAGCCCGCAGTGACGCTCGATTACCAGCCCGCCGTGATAATACTCGCTGTCGATCTCGCGCGCCTGATCCTGTTTTTCGACGATCTGCAGATTCTGCTCCAGCCCCGGAATTTGATGCTCGGCCTGCGCCACAAGTTTGCGAAACTGGCGTGGATTATGCGCCGCCAGGAATCGTCCGGATCGTCGATAATCGCAATCGAGCCCCTGTTGCTCGACAAACTCTCCCAACCAGTCGAGCGCATGACGCGCCTCCCCGATCAGCGCCAGCGCCTTGCCTTCACCATAGCGACGAGCCAGCGCTTCGTATCCCGGCTTGATCTCACCGCTGATCTGACCGCCGTTTCGCGAGCTGCAACCCCAGCCCACGTCCTCGGCATCGATTACGGTAGTGCTTCTTCCGGCCAGCGCGGTCTGCAGTGCGCAGTGCAGCCCGGTGTAGCCGGAACCGATGATCAGCACGTCGGTTCGATCGGGCAAGGGCCGCGGCGGCACGACC
>JAASSH010000543.1 GCA_021767985.1 Gammaproteobacteria bacterium
CGTCGACCTCGCAGGCCCAGGCGATGCGATGCGTCAGCACGCGCGTCTTGCCGCTGCCGGCACCGGCAAGCACCAGCACATGTCCGGGCTCGGCGCTAACCGCTTCGCGCTGGCGTTCGTTCAGGGAATCTATAAGGTGGGATACGTCCATTAACGGCAGGCTTCAAACACTGGGCTGCATTGTAACAATTCGCGATTCGCGCGTAAGCAGCAAACTTGAAATTATGGGCGACATTCACGCCCAAACCCGCGCGAACTGATGGAAATCCTGCAATCGGGTCAATTGAAATAACCGGGTTGCCAAAATGATCCCGGGCAACTGACGTACAGTTTCCGGGGCGACTTCCGGTTGCTAGATATAACCGTCGAGGATTCGGCCGACTACCGGGGATTCGTTGGCGATTTTCTGGTAGGTATTGATTGCGCGCCGGTTTTCCGGACTGATCTGTAAATTGTAGCCGGGACGGTAAGCACGGTCGGTTACCGTATCGAGCAGTTCCCCGCGGTAAACATAACCCGGACGCTGCTGCTGGCGCGCATCGCGCAAGCCGGCACCACTATCCTCGACCGGATTAACGGGCAGGGTTGCCGTCCGTTCCAGGCTGGTCGGGAAATGCATGGATTTAGCCGGGATTACGTAGTTCACGAATCATGCTCGCAGCTTATAGCTCAAAAACGCACATTTTAAATACTTTATTGTCAGATCGCCAAAAATTTGGCGATTACGTTCAATTATCCCATTTTTCTTGCGCAAGTCTGTCACTTTTTCGGGCCTCGACCCACTTTTCGCCTTGACCGCTGGCCTCTTTCTTCCAGAAAGGTGCCTCGGTTTTAAGGTAATCCATAATGAATTCGCAGGCGGAAAAGGCGTCGCCGCGGTGGGCGCTCGCCACCATGACCAGCACGATTTGATCAGCCGGCTTGAGCGCGCCAACTCGATGAATGATAGCCAGGTCAATGATCTGCCAACGCTCACTGGCCCGCATGGCGATGCCCTCGAGCGCTTTCTCGGTCATGCCCGGGTAATGCTCCAGCGTCATTTGCTGCAACGGATCGCCTTCGATGTCACGCACCAGGCCGATAAAAGTTGCAATCGCGCCGATGTCGCTGCGCCCGGCCGCCAGTTCGCGCTGCAGCGCGACGCTGTCGAAATCTTCGTGCTGGACCCTGATAATCACCCTGGCCTCACTCGAAAAACTGCGCGAACGGCAGGTAGTTGACAACCTCTCCCCGGGAGACGGTTTGCTGCTCGGCAATCTCGACGAAACCATCGGCCCAGACGGTCGAAGTCAAAACGCCCGAATCCTGGTTCGGGTAAATCTGCACCACGGTCTGGTTATCGGCGTCGCGCGCCAGCCGCGCCCGCAGAAACTCGCGGCGACTATCGGGTTTGGGCCATTCGAAATCGGCCTTCACCGGCAGCGCGATCGGCTTGCGCCAGCCGCGACCCTGCATGATCCGGATAACCGGGCACACGAACAGGCAAAAGGTCGCAAACACGGATACCGGGTTTCCCGGCAGTCCCATGAAGGCGGTGCCGTTGATTTGCCCATAGGCGAGCGGTTTCCCCGGCTTGATGCCGATGCGCCACATGCGCAGTTCGCCGAGCTGCTCGATCGCGATGCGTACATGGTCCTCCTCGCCCACCGAAACGCCCCCGCTGGTAACCACCAGGTCGGCCCGGGTCGAGGCATGCTGCATCGCTTCCCTGGTCGCCGCCAGCGTATCGCCAACCAGCCCCAGGTCGACAATCTCGCAACCCATCGCCGCCAGCAGACCGTGCAGGGTATAGCGGTTCGAATCGAAAATCTTGTGCGCGGCCAGGGTTTCACCCGGCTCTATCAGTTCGTCGCCGGTGAAAAACATGCCGACCCGCACCGGTTCGTATATCGGCAGGGTTTGCAGTCCGACCGAAGCGGCCAGCCCGATATCCTGGGCGCGCAAACGGCAGCCCCGGGTCAGAATGCGGGTGCCGTTTTTAATGTCATTGCCGGCGGGGCGAATATTGCTGCCGGCATCGGGGTGTGGTTCAAAGCTGATTTGCCCGTTAGCAGCTGTCACCTGCTCCTGCATGATGACAAGGTCGGCGCCGGCGGGTACCGGCGCACCGGTAAATATACGCGCGGCAGTGCCGGGCGCCAGGGGCTCGGCGGCGGTGCCGGCCGGAATACGCTGCGACACCGGCAAAGTACCGCTTGTTGCCGAGGCCAGATCCGCGCGCCTGATCGCATAGCCATCCATCGCAGACATGGCGCAGCCCGGCACATCGATCGCAGACTCGATATCCTCGGCGAGCACCGAACCCAATGCGGCGCGCAGCTCGACCTCGACGACCTTGCCGATCGGAGCTATACCGTCGGTTAATTGCGCCAGCGCATCATCATAAGCCAGCAAGTCTGGTGTATCGCAGGAAATCATAGCCATTTATTAGAACGCAGCACCGTTATTCAGGCAACCTGTTCCTGTTGCCCGGTCAACCGACATCGGTGTAATCCTGGCGTTCGCCGATCCAGTTGCGCAGCAGTTCCGCGCGCACCGAGGCATATTCCGGTTGCTGCATCAGTTTTGCCAGCTCCTCCACTTGCGGAAACCACTTCTGGTCACGCATCAGGTCGGCGATTCGAAAACTCATCTCACCGGTCTGGCGGGTTCCCAAGACCTCGCCGGCGCCTCGAATTTCCAGGTCTTTCTC
>JAASSH010000544.1 GCA_021767985.1 Gammaproteobacteria bacterium
CGACCCCGACCCGGGCCATCCGACCGGATACGAAGGCATCCGTGAAATGATTTTCGAACGCGCCCGGGCGAAGACGGTGTTCGTCAAGGACATGTGCTACTACGTGACGAACTATTTCCCTGCGGATACGCATTTGCTGCGCGCAGCAACGCATACTTACCTGATCCGCACGCCAGCCCGCAGCGTGCCTTCCTACCATCGGCTTGATCCGGCGGTAACCAGCGAGGAGATCGGTCTGGAGGCCGTTTACCGACACTTCGATACCGTGGCAAATTTCCTCGGAAAAACACCCGTGATCATCGATGCCGAAGATTTGACCCGTGATCCTGCCGGCACGCTGCGCGCCTATTGCCAGACAGTAGGGCTTCCTTTTCTGGAGCATTCGCTACACTGGGACAACAGTGCCGTCCCGAAGGAATGGACCCACGTTGCCGGCTGGCATCGCGACCTGGCCAATTCCAGTGGTCTCGGTAAGGTCGAGCCTGAATCCCATTCACAGGACGACACCCCCGAACTGCAGGCCCTGATCGATTACCACATGCCCTTCTACGAAAAACTACGTGCCTATCGGTTGAAGCCCGCGCCCTGATCTGAACTAACTATCAACACCGAAGTTTTTCGCCGTCGCGAGCGCCCCGATAACGAGTAGCTAATGGAAGTTTTTTCGCCGTCTTGAGTGCGTCGAGCGCAAGGCGGATTTTTGCGCGAAGGCGCGAGCATACAAGAGCGTATGTGAGCGTCTCGCGCAAAAATTCAACGCCGCGATCGGCGTGCTCAAGGCGGCGAAAAATGGTGGCTACGCCCTGATTTGAACAGGGGACCCCATCATTATGAGTGATGTGCTCTAACCAACTGAGCTACGTAGCCATCGTGTTTTCACTTAAGCTGAGGGCTTCTTATCGACTAATTGCCGGTAAACAGTCCTCGCATCAAGCTGCCGGGTTGCCCGGCCGTGAAGAGCGCGCGATTTTCGCTTGAACCCCGGGCGCTGTCAAGTTGCGTCGCGGTTAAACGTTGAAGCGAAAGTGTACCACGTCGCCTTCCTGCATGACGTAGTCCTTGCCCTCGAGGCGCCATTTGCCGGCATCCTTGGCGCCCTGCTCGCCGTTAGCCGCGATAAAATCGTCGAAGGCAACGACTTCGGCGCGGATGAAACCCTTCTCGAAATCGGTGTGAATCCTGCCGGCTGCGCGCGGCGCGGTGTCGCCGATGCGGACAGTCCAGGCGCGCACTTCCTGCGGCCCGGCGGTGAAAAAGGTTTGCAGGTGCAGCAGCCTGTATCCGGCATGAATCACGCGGTTGAGGCCCGGCTCGTCGAGGCCCATCTCCTGCAGAAACTCGGCCGCTTCCGCGGCGTCGAGCTCGGCGATATCGGCCTCGATCGCGGCACACACCGCGACTACTTCGGCGCCCTCGCTGACGGCGTACTCGGTGATCGCATCAAGATGCGGGTTGTTGTCGAAACCGTCCTCCGAAACGTTGGCGATATAAAGCACCGGTTTTGCCGTGATCAGGTGCAGTTCCTTCATCCACGGACGCTGCTGGTCGGTGGGCTCGAAGCTGCGCGCGCTGGCGCCACCATCGACGTGCGCCTGCACTGCGAGCATGAATTCGTATTTGGATTTGGCTTATTTTTCGTGTGACTTGGCCTGCTTGCCGGCGCGCTCAACCTGACGCGCGATCGACTCCATGTCAGCGAGCAGCAGTTCGGTATTAATCGTCTCGATATCGCTCAGCGGATGGATGCGGTTACTGACATGCGCGATATCCTCGTCCTCGAAGCAGCGCACGACCTGCGCGATGGCGTCGGTCTCGCGGATATGACCGAGGAACTGGTTGCCGAGACCCTCGCCTTTGGACGCGCCCGCGACCAACCCGGCGATGTCGACGAACTCCATCGTCGTCGGGATGACTTTTTTCGGGTTGACGATAGCGGCCAGCTGCTGCAGGCGCGGGTCCGGCACTTCGACCACGCCGACGTTGGGATCGATAGTGCAAAACGGATAATTCTCGGCCGCGATGCCCGCCTTCGTGAGCGAGTTGAACAGGGTAGATTTACCGACATTGGGCAACCCGACGATGCCGCATTTAAATCCCATAATTAATCCTTCAGGTATGCAGGGCCTGCATCGCCTTGTCGATGCGCCCTTCGAAAACCAGCGGCATTACCGCCAGCGTATCGCGGTTGACCGCCTCGATCGCGTCGAGGTCCGCCGCCGACGGTTTATGCAGCACGTAGTTGATCACCTGGCTGGCATCGCCGGGATGACCGATGCCGATGCGAATACGAAAAAAATCGCGGCTGCCGAGGTGGTTGATGATATCGCGCAAGCCGTTGTGACCGCCGTGACCACCGGCCTGCTTGATGCGATTGGTGCCTGGCGGCAAATCCAGCTCGTCGTGCAGCACCAGGATTTGCTCCGGGCTGATCTTGTAGTAACGCGCCAGCGCCGCCACGGCCTGGCCGCTGCGATTCATGAAGGTCTGCGGCTTCAGCAGGTAGACATCCTTGCCTCCGATCCTGAGCTTGCATTCGTCGGCGTTGTAACGTTTCTCGAAGCGAAAGTTCAGGGCACGATCCTGAGCCAGCAGGTCGATCATCCAGAAGCCCGCATTGTGGCGTGTATCAACGTAATCGGCCCCGGGATTACCGAGGCCGACTAGCATACGAATATCTGCGGTTAGCGCAG
>JAASSH010000142.1 GCA_021767985.1 Gammaproteobacteria bacterium
ACTCCTGCTCCGGCCATTCGTTCTGGAAATAGATCGGGATATTGGCGTCTTCCTGGGTGCGGCGGATAGATTCCTCGATCGAGGCAAGCAGACCCTGTTCGTCCATCGGTACGCGGAAATGCGCGATCAGCTCACGCAACTGGTTGTTGGCCTGGTCGATGGTGTACTCGATACGCTCCATCTGGAGCCAGATTGCCTTTTCGTCATTGGAATGAAAGGTTTCGTCGATGACACGAATCTGGATACGTAAACTGGCGATGGTCTGCGCCAGCGAATCGTGTAACTCGTGCGAAATACGGGTACGTTCCTGCATTACCAGCAGTTCGCTCTCTTCTTCGAGCAGGCGGAACTTTTCCACCGCGCTGCCCAGGTGTTGTCCGATACTGATCAACAGTTCGTTGTAGTCTTCCAGGTCGAGCGCGCTATCGTCGGGGAAAAACAGGTGGATCGCGCCCAGCACGTTCTCGCGGTACTGCAGCAAGATCGATAGCACCACCAGTTCGGTGTTGTCATGCAAGCCATCGGTGCCGAAGACGGTAGCGTAATTAAGCCGATCGATGCGGTAAATTCGATCCAGCTTGATACTGTCGGAGGGATACTGGATCGACAGGAAGCGATCGGCACTGGCGAGAAAAGTGTGATTGATCTCGCCGATGGAGGCCACCACGTCGCGCTTGTTTTTGCCCTTGAACTGGCGAATGATGCCGGCACTTGCGTTTAAATTGTTGCACAGCGATTTCAGCGATCTTTCGAACAGCTCGTTCAGATCGTGCGAAACATTGATGCTGGAGGCGACGTCGTAGAGTATTGCCAGCGACCTGGATTCGCGGGTGATGTGATCGGTATGCTTCTGCAACTGGATCTCGGTGTCGCGAGACAGGTTTTTGATCATCGTTCCGAGCATGTTGATGTCTCGCGCCAGCTCGCTGAAATCGCTGTCCTGCGGCAGTTCCACCTGTGCGTCGAGATTAACGCCACGCATCAGGTCGGCCCAGTCGCACAGGCGCAGCAGTGGCTGTAGCAGTTCGCGCCAGATTTCCCAGAACAGCAGGACCATCAGCACGATTTCCAGCGCGTGCAACCAGACCACATAATTCTGCAGCAGCATCGATAGCGGGCTTTGCGGATGGACCACTCCCAGCAGGTTCAGTAGTAACAGGACAACTATGGCGAACGACAGGAATAACAGTCGAAACCGGCCGCTTTTAAGCAGATTACGCTTTTCCTGGTCAAGCTTTACAAACCATGCATTGAACAGATTTATCTTGCGCTGAAGTTGAGGATTGCGTTCAGACATAACGCGGTAACCGATTGAACCTGGTGGTTTCGTTGCTCGTTTATCCGCGCCAGTATACCGTTTTAGCGCACTAAGCGAAGCCCTGGGGGGTAAAAGTTACTTGCGCGGCGCAACGTAGGTTGGGTCGTTGGGATTGAGGAATATGAATTGCGATTTGCCGGGTTCCAGTTCGACGTAATCGATGGTCATGCCGTCAGCCAGGTCTTTACTGGCCTGGGAAACCACCAGGTCGACGCCGTCGAAATTGAGAAAGTTATCTCCCGGCAGCCGCTGCTCGTCGAATCCCATCGCGTAATGGAAGCTGCCGTCTTCCTGTTCCTTGATGGCGATACGAATGGGTAACGATCCCATATCGCCCTCGGTGGCGGATAATTTGATTTGCTCGAGCGCGGCAGTAGTCAGGCTGATCATCGTGGTATTTACCGGGCGTTGGCGACGCCGTTCGCGTGCGAGACTTTATGACTTTGAACAAAGCCGAGAAAACGTTTAACCCAGGGATTGGAAAGGGTGTTGCGTTGATGAGAATAGCTTGCCAGCAGGTTGCGATATACCAGGCCATCCTGCTTTCGCTGGATGCCCGTGCCGCGTTCTACTCGGTAGGCGAAAATACTGTCATCGGGCAATCCCTCGAGCGATGAGTAATGAAATTCGTGTGCCCGCACGCTGGCTGAACCCTGGTCGGAGCACAGCCATGGGTGCTGTTCGTCGAGGGCATCAAGTTTGACATAGCCGCGACCCTGGGGTTTGTCATGCATGCTGCAGCTTGCCGGGAGAACGCCAACCATATCATGGCTGGAATCGTGCCAGCTCAGGCTCCGTGACAGGTACATCAGGCCGCCGCACTCGGCATAGGTGGGCAGACCGGCTTCGATAGCCGATTTGATCGACTGGCGCAGGCTCGAGTTGGCCGCGAGTTCGGCTGCATGCCGTTCGGGAAAACCGCCACCGATAAACAATCCATCCAGCGCCGGTAAGCTGCTGTCCTGCATGGTGTCGATCGTAATAAGGCGGGCACCGGCCTGCTCGAAAGCCTCGAGGTCCCCAGGGTAGTAAAATCCGAATGCCCGGTCCCGGGCGATACCGATGCGCAGATCCGGGAATTCGAGTTTTTGCCTCAACGGCAGCGTCGCGGGCTTGATCTCGACGGCCTGCTGCGAAATCTCGAGCAGACGGTCCAGGTCGATATTGTCGCTCACGGCGGACGCGATCGAGGCGATTTTCTGTCGAGAACGGGGATCTTCGTAACCCGGAATCAGGCCCAGGTGGCGTTCGTCCAGGCCCAGTTCGGGAGTGTTTTCGAGCGCACCGAGAAACGGAATATCGGTGTATTCCTCGACCGCCGCTCGCAGTTTCGATTCGTGCCGTTTGCCGCCGCTCATGTTGGCGATCACGCCGGCGATGTTCACCTCTTTATCGAAAACCTGGTAACCGATCAGCAGGGGGGCGATGCCGCGCATCGTACCGCGCACGTCAATTACCAGGATTACGGGGCTCTGTATTGCCCTGGCCAGCGCGGCGTTGCTGTTGCTGCCGTCGAGGTCGATCCCGTCGTACAGGCCCTTGTTGCCCTCGATCAGGCTTAGATCGGCCGCGCGCGCGCGATGGCAATAGTCGTCGATGGTTTCCTGGCGTCCGGCGACAAAGAAATCGAGATTGTAGCAGGGCTTGCCCGCCGCCATGCCGAGCCATATCGGGTCGATGTAGTCCGGGCCTTTCTTGAACGGCTGGACCGACAGTCCGCGCGCGCTCAGGGCTGCACACAGGCCGATACTGAGCGTGGTCTTACCCGACGATTTATGCGCCGCGGAAAGAAACAGCGAGGCCATGGTCTATTGCGCCTCGGCGCTCAGGGCGTTTGGCATGATGGGCAAGACGCGCAATACCAGCAATGCGATCAAAAGCGACGCGGTCAAGCCACCGAATCCGAGCATAAACTCCCACAGGCTGGGTGCGTATTCGCCGACGACACCATCGTAAAAACCGCTTTCGACGATATAACCCGGGAAAATATTGAGCGGGTAAGCCTGTCCACCCACGATGATGATGTATAGCTGCGCGAAAGCACCGGCGATGACCAGCAGGCAGGCGAGCACCAGCGATTTGCTGGATTGCTGCAGCGAGGGAGTATAAATCAGCGCCAGCGGCAGCAGGTTGCCGAGCCCTATCTGGGCGAACCAGAACAGAAAAGTGTAAATTCCGCCATCCATCAGGATGAAAGCCTCGAAACCGTGATTCTGCGTACCGTAAAGCTTGGTCAGATGAAAAACAACGACAAAATAAAACACGCTGGCGGTGAAGATGCCCAGTAATCTGCGTAATCGCAACAGATGCGATGGGTCAAGCTCGCGGCGGTCGAGGCTGAAGCTCAGCATCAGCAGTAGAATCAGCACCGCGAGCCCGAACGCGAAGGACATGATGATGAACATCGGGGCGAGCAGGGCGGTATCGTAGGACTCGCGGGCTACCAGGAAACCGAATATCGATCCGGTACCGGTGGTCAGGACCAGGCGCCAGACAAAGGCAAGTAAGCCCGCCGGTTTGCTCCAGCGCTGCATGCGGCGCTCCATCATCAGCCACAGGTAGGCCGCCACGATAACCACGAACCCGGAATACAGAATAATGTTCCAGGCGAAAATCGATTTGAAGTTGTAATAAGTCATTGCGACGATCAGGCGGTCGGGGCGCCCCAGGTCCAGCAACAGGATGGCAAGCCCGCCGACCAGCAGCGCTATCGACAGAATCGCCGAGAAGCGTGCCAGCGGCTTATAAGCCTGTTTCGCGAAAACCGATGCCAGGGAGGCGATGTTGAGCGCACCGGAGGCCGCGACGATCAGGAAAATCGCAAATACGTGCGGCAGCCCCCACACGATCTGGTTGTTCATGCCGCTGACATGATGTCCCTCGACGTCCATGTGATGCGCGCCGGCGATGCCGATCAGCACGCCTGCCGCCAGCAATATCAGCAGTGCCCAGTATCCCGAACTGCGGGTCTTGATCTCTGAATATTGAGTTGCCGCCGCCATCTTACAAACCCTGGTAACGTACGCCCGGATTGAGGCCCATGTCGGCGCGCAGGCGCGTGCCGCCGAGTTCCTGCAGACGCCGGGAAATCTCGCTTTGCGGGTCATTCAGATCGCCGAACAGGATGGCCTTGCGCTCGCCGCGGTTAACCGCCTCGGCGCAGGCCGGCACCGCGTTCGCACCGTCGCGGTCGACGCGATGTACGCACAGCGTGCAGGATTCGACCGTGCCCTTGCCGCGCGGGGCGACCGGCAATTGATCCTTGAGTGTTTCGTGAATGAAGGAGCGCGCCTTGTAGGGACAGGCCATCATGCAGTAACGGCAGCCGATACAGATATGCTTGTTAACCAGCACGATACCGTCGGCGCGTTTGAACGATGCCCCGGTCGGGCAAACGTCGACGCATGGCGGGCTTTCACAATGCAGGCACATCATCGGCAGAAACTTCTGGTGTCCCGTTTCCTGGTCGGTGAGTTTTACCTTGCGAATCCATTGAGCATCGGTTTTGGAGCCTGGCTCGGCACGCCACCCGTGCTCGCGCTGGCAGGCGCTGACGCAGGCATCGACGTCGGCTTCACTGAGTGCATTGGTATCGATTAAAAGGCCCCAGCGCGCCTCGTTGTCAAGGCTGGTGGCGGCTTGCCCGGTGCGATAAAGGAAGATGCCGGGTGCGACCAGCGTGGCGGCAGCGGCCGCCGCTCCCTTCAGGAATCCGCGGCGAGCCGGCTGCGGCAACTCGGTTTCAGCCGCGTTTTTCATTGGCTCACCTCGAGCCTGTGGCCGAGCGTGGCGGAATTCAGGCCGGCGCCGTTGCCGTTCCAGGCGGGGGGCGCCGAATCGAGTTTGCCCTGCTGCAGTTGCTCGAGACCGCGGTCCGCGTGGCACTCGAAGCAGTCGATCTTGACGCTGGCGTAGGCGTGGCACTCGGCGCAGAAATGTTGCGGATCTTCGTAGCGCACTACCTCGCCGGATTCGCTTGCCGGGTTGTGACAGTTCATGCACCCGACCAGGCTGTACTTGCTGTCGCGCTCACCGTTGATCACCGTCTCGTCGCGTTGATGATCCAGCAGCTTCATATGGTCGCGGCGCATGACTTCGACCGGTTCGACGCACTGCTCGGCGCGTACCGGTTTCTCCGGGCTCGGGACGGCAATCTCGCCGAAACCGGATGCCTCGTACTCTGCCGCGCCGGCAACACCCAGCGGCGCCAGGCCGAGAGCTGCCAGCAGCAGTAAGCGTGTTATTGAGGCCAGGGAATCCATCGCTGCAACCGCTAGTGGTCACCCAGCGCCATGTCGATGTAACCGGTGGGGCAGACGTCGGCACAGAAATGACAACCGATACAGCGGGTATAGTCGGTGGCGACATAACGCCCCATGGTCTTCTCGTCTTTCTTGACCCGGTACACGGCGTCCTGCGGGCAATAAATAACGCAGTTGTCGCATTCGAAGCACATGCCGCAACTCATGCAGCGACCGGCTTCTTCTATTGCCTGCTCCTGCTCCAGGCACTTGCTGCGCTCCTCGAAATCGCCCAGTACGTGCTCGGAGTCGGGTCCGTGAGTTTCGCGCAGATGACGCGCCTCGTAGTTGAAGTGCGCCAGATACAGACGTTCCGACGAAATGATTTCGTTGGCGGCGCGGTCTTCGTAGTTGTGCACCGCGAATTTGGCTTCGTTGGTGCCCCAGGTACTCTCGTGCTGAAATTCGGTAGGCTCGAGATCCGTTTCCTTGAGCTTGTTGAGCAGGTTGAAGTGGTGTACGTCGACCTTGGGGCGCTTGTCGAATTCGGCGCCGCCGAGGTAACGCTCGATGCTGTCGGCCGCGCACGAGGCCTGTCCGATAGCGGTGGTCAACAGGTGCGGGTTGATGATATCGCCGGCAACG
>JAASSH010000143.1 GCA_021767985.1 Gammaproteobacteria bacterium
CGCCTGATCGAATCAGGCGGCCGCTCCAACAGTCATTTCTAGCCGGCGATTTGCCAGCCTTTCTCGGTGCGGTGGAGTCTTACCTTTTCCGCCTTGTGGATCTTGTCACCGACGTCGAACTGGCCGAAGTTCGACTGGATCGCCGACAATAACAACTTTGAGCCAAACATGCCGTATTGCGGCCCGGTTGGATTGGCGCGAATTTCCTTCACGACGTCGATAAAACTCTTCTGGAACACGAGATCGTACTCGACGTCGACGATATAAACATTATCGCTTTCCTGAAAACCGTTGGTCTTCTCGAAGTTTTCCAGCGAGAACAGGTCGCCCAGACCGTCGGTTAGCAGATTGTCACGCACCAGGGTCTCGATCTTCTCGTCCCCGGGCAGGCCCGAACAGGCGCTCAACAGCGCAACCAGAATCGTTAATACAATAAACCGTTTCATGATTGCAATCGCCTATTGAGTCTCAGCCGGTTCGGGCGCAGCTGGCGGAGCCATTTTCGACATCATATCGGTCCACTGCTTGTAAAACTGCTCGTACTGCTCTGGATCCATGATGCCCTGGGGCTTCATTGCTCCAGGAGCACCCCCCGCACCGGGCATTGGCGGCATCATACCCGCGGGCGGCATCCCCATTCCCGGCATTCCGGGCATTCCGGGCATCATTCCCATCGGCGGCATCCCGGGCATTCCGGGCATCATTCCCATCGGCGGCATTCCGGGCATTCCGGGCATCATACCCATCGGCGGCATCCCGGGGATGGCCTGCGATCCGATAGGCGGCACGCCGGCGCCGGGCATCCCGGGCATTCCCGGCATTCCCATACCAGGCATCCCGGGCATTCCCATTCCTGGCATTCCCATTCCCGGCATCATCATCCCGGTCATCGGCGCCATCATCATTGGGTTCATCATGCCCATCGTCATCGGATTCATCATACCCATCGGCGCCATCATCATACCCGTCATGGGGTTCATCATGCCGGTCATCGGTGCCATCATGCCCGTCATCGGCGCCGCCATGCCGCCGGCCATATTGCCGTACATCTGCGGATTGGCCGCCAGCATCATCGGATTCATCGCGTGCATCATGCCGCCGTAATCTTTCTGGTAGCGCGCTATATCCTCGCTGGTATGGCATTCGACGCAGGAGGCTATCATCGGCTGG
Source organism: Gammaproteobacteria bacterium (assembly GCA_021767985.1). Lineage (GTDB taxonomy): Bacteria > Pseudomonadota > Gammaproteobacteria. Next base: position 1,171 of record JAASSH010000143.1, read on the forward strand.
CCCTGCAGTTCACCGCTCATCATGCTGCTCATGAGCTTGGTCCAGACGTTGGGATCCATCGATTTTTGCATCGCATACGACATGCTTTCCTCACCCTGCGCTGCCGATTCCGTGGTGGACTCGGCGGCGACCGCGAGCGTGCCGGTCAAACCCAGCCACAGCGCCAGCAATACCTTGATAACATTGTTGTTCATGTTGAACTCCTGAAGTTCGTTTTAATTCGGATAACGTCGCCCGCGAGCAACGCCGCCCTGGAATCGTTTAAAAGTCGCCGGTGGCCGCGCCTTCCATAATATAGCGCATGCCCTCGCGAATCCTGATCGCCTCGTCACGCAGTTCCTTGTCGAGCACGCTGTTCGGGTTTTGCGCCAGGTTGAGCCAGTTGACGTCCCAGTCGAGCGTCATGACCCAGAGTTTGCCGTCGGCGTCTTCGATCAGCGCGATACGACAGGGGATAAACACGATGAACTCCGGCGCATAATCCAGCACCTTGCGCGCTACCACGGCGTCACAGAAATTAAAGATCTCGACCCTGGGCGTATTCTCGTCACCGGTAATCGCGACGATATCCTTCCACAGCGGGCTATGCCCGACGAACTTGAAATTGATCTCGTTGGCGCGCAGTTTCATCGAGTCCACTGCGTCGTCGAAGCTGACATCTTCGGCCACCGGCATCTTGTCCGCCATGATCGCGATCATATCGCGCAATGATAGCGGGCTCAGCATCATCAGGCTCTGGTACATGTTGCGCTTGGCTTCGTCCGACAGCGAATCCGATACGGTATTGGGCCGAACATTGCGCTTGTTCTGCGAAGGTATCCACATTTTGGCCTGGTTGGCTCCGCCGAACATACCCTCGAGCATCTGCGTGTTGGCCGCACGCAGCATGGCATCCAGAATACCGAAGCGGGTGGCTTCGTCGATCGGCGCATTCATGAAATGGTTGGCCATCATCATCATCCACTGCATGTTCATCCATTCGGTGGACATACCCTGGGCGCTGATCTCGGCGGACAATCCCGGAGTGGTATTCGCCATCCAGGGGAAAAGATAAAACGGATTCTGCAGCGGGTTTACCGCCTGGGTGCTGGTTTCCGCTTCAGCGGTTGCCTCGTTTTCCTGGCTGGATGCCGGAAGCACGTATATCGACAGCATGACCGCGGCAATCGCGACGAAACGAACAGGCATGATGTTTCCTCTTTTGTTCTGGTTTAACATGGCATTACTAACCTGGGCGCAACCATACCAATCCTCGCGGGTGGATCAAATATCCACTAGTGCATACAAAATCGGCTGCGCGCTTGACGATCCTGATCGGCTTGGTTATAAGTTACCCCAATTTGGGTATGGTCTTGGGCAGTCCGATTAAGTTATTTTCCCAGCTATCGAACTGCTTCCGTAGCTATTAGCCAACACTTACATAACCGCCGTTAAGTTATGGCGGCACACACAATTAACGAGGAGGACGAGCATGACGATAAAGCAATTAACCAGCGGTACAGGGGCAGTCTTACTGCTGTGCTGCGTTTCCCTGTTTGGCGGAATTGCCAGCGCCGACATGGTCGCGGACGGCAAGAAAGTCGCTTTCGACCGCAAGAAAGGCAACTGCCTTTCCTGCCACATGATCGCAGGTGGTGACTTACCAGGAAATATCGGGCCACCGTTGATCGCGATGAAGGCTCGTTTTCCAGACAAGGCCGTTTTGCGCCAGCAGATCTGGGACGCGACCGAAAAGAATCCCAACACCATCATGCCGCCCTTCGGCAAGCACCGTATCCTGACAGAAAAGGAAGTCGACCTGGTCACGGAATTTATTTATACCCTCTAGTCCTGCAATATTCATAATCGCACGAGGAAACCAAAGATGAATCTTTTACGTCGTAAATTTCTTAAGACGGCCACCTTTGTCGGTGCAGCTGTCACCGTTGGAGCCGGTGCCCTGGTTCCACAGCGCGCTATTGGCGCCTACATGAAGGCGGCTTTCGAAGCCAAGGACGTCAATGGCGCCCTGTCCGCTTCCCTGGGCTCCGATCAACACAGCGCGTCGGATGCTATCAAGCTCAAAGCACCCGATATCGCCGAAAATGGCGCCGTGGTGCCGGTCACCGTGTCGTCCACCATGAGCAACGTGGACGCCATTTCGATTGTGGCGGAGGCGAACGCTTCACCGCTGACTTCTACCTATCAACTGTCTGCCGCCTGCGAACCTTACGTTTCGACTCGAATCAAGATGGGTAAAACGTCAAATGTCATCGCGGTTGTCAAGGCTGATGGCAAGCTTTACTCGTCTACCAAGGAAGTAAAGGTCACCATCGGCGGCTGCGGCGGTTAATTTCAGACATTAAAGAATTGGAGATATACAAATGGCTTCTATAAAGATTCGCGCAAAAGCAAAGGATGGCGTCACCACGGTCAAGACCCTGATGAGCCACCCGATGGAAACCGGCTTGCGCAAAGATTCGAAAACCGGCGAAAAGATTCCGGCTCACCATATCACCGAGGTAACCGCCGAGCACAACGGCAACGTGGTCATGACGGCTAACTGGGGTGGCGCGATTTCGAAAAACCCTTACCTGTCGTTCAAGTTCAAGGGTGCCGCCTCGGGTGACAAGATCAAGATCAGCTGGGTCGATAACATGGGCAAAGGCGACAGTGCCGAAGCCGCTATCAAGTAACCCACGACAATAACTTACGAGGAGGATCAGTGGTGAAAAAGACACTAGCAACCCTGGGCATTGCCCTGCTGATTGCGCTGCCGTCAAGCGGCATGGCAACACCGCAACAGGACCTGGAAGATTTTCGGGATTATTACCAGAAGCGCTTTCCCGGCACGCCGTTCGACGACTTTATCAACGGTGTTTACTCGATCGATAAAGCGTCTCGTGACCAGTGGGAGGAAATCGAAGAGTTCCCGCCCTATGAACTGAACATCAGCAAAGGCGAAGCAGAGTTCAACAAACCCTTCGCAAACGGCAAGACCTATGCCAGCTGTTTCGAGAATGGGGGCATTGGTATTCGCCAGAACTACCCCTACTTCGACACCGAGCGTGGCGAAGTAATTACGCTCGAACTCGCGATCAACGAGTGCCGCGAGGCCAACGGCGAGAAGAAACTGAAATGGAAGAGAGGCCCGCTCGCCAACATCTCTGCCTATATGGCCTACACTTCGCGCGGCAAGGTTTTCGATATCAAGATCCCGGACGATCCACGTGCGATTGCGGCCTACGAGCGCGGCAAGAAGCATTTTTACCAGAAGCGCGGCCAGCTCAACATGGCCTGCGCCGATTGCCACAAGTTTTACGCCGGCAACAAGGTGCGCGCCGACCTGTTGAGCCCCGCACTGGGTCACCTGACCCATTTCCCGGTATATCGTTCCAAGTGGGGTGGCATCGGTACTACTCATCGTCGTTACGGCGGTTGTAACAAGCAGGTTCGCGCCAAGCCTTACAAGGCGCAAAGCGCCGAATACCGCGCGCTCGAGTACTTCCACACTTACATGAGCAACGGTCTCGTGGTCAACGGGCCTGGCGCCAGAAAGTAAAACCAGAACTTATTTCTATGCTTTAAAATGCCGGGTTTTTTTACCCGGCATTTTTTTATCCCCAAAGGGGTAGGCAACTATCAAACAGGGCAGTTTTATCATGTCCCCGTTTAATCTAAGGTTGCTCTAATTATTTGTACGTGTTGTATCGAATGGTTGATACAGATCAAGTCTTGTTTGCTGCAAGACATTAAACATACAGATCGCGTGCCGCATATCGTTAAACCATTAGCAGGGGAATCAACTAGCTATGTCCGAATACACCGAAAAATTCGATGCCACTGGCCTCAACTGCCCGCTGCCTATTCTCAGGTCCAAGAAAGTCTTGACCAAGATGAATAGCGGCGATGTGCTTTATGTCATTTCCACCGACTCCGGTTCGGTAAAAGACTTCGATGCTTTTTGCAAGCAGACCGGCAACGAACTGCTCGAAAGTTCCGAAGCCGAAGGCAAATATCACTACTACATCAAGAAGGCCTGAGTCTGACCGACCCGAGCCATCAATTCGTTTCGGAGCCGAAATATGTCTGACGAGAAAAAACTGGCGATTATCGCCACCAAGGGGACCCTCGACTGGGCTTATCCCCCCTTTATCCTGGCGTCTACCGCGGCCGCGATCGGCTACGAAACCCAGATTTTCTTTACCTTTTACGGCCTGCAACTGCTGAAGAAAGACCTGAACCTCAAGGTATCGCCGCTCGGTAATCCGGGCATGCCGATGCCGATGGGCATGGACAAGTGGTTCCCGACGCTCGGCACCGCGCTGCCTGGCATGGAGTCAATGATGAGCAGCATGATGAAGTCCAAGATGAAATCCAAGGGCGTTGCCAGCGTCGCCGAACTGCGCGAATTGTGTCAGGAAGCAGACGTCAAATTAATCGCCTGCCAGATGACCGTCGACCTGTTCGATATGGACACCAGCGATTTCATCGACGACATCGACTACGCGGGCGCCACCACCTTTTTCGAATTTGCCGGGGAATCGGACGTCAACCTGTTCATCTAGCAAGATCATTCAGCATTAATTTTATAAAACCAGGCGAACACGAGGAGGCATTTGTGAGCACGGTTCGACTTAAACTACTAACCGCTACGCTGGTAGCAGTAACATTCCCGGCATCGGTCTGGGCCACTAACGGCTACTTTGCCCACGGCATCAGTATCGCCGAAAAAGGCCTCGCCGGGGCGGGCGTCGCGTTTTCGCAGGATACGCTGGCCGCCGCCAATAATCCTGCCGGCATGGTCTGGCAGGGCGCAGGCTACGACGTCGGCGCAACCCTGTTCTCGCCGATGCGCGAGTATTCAGCCAAGGGCGGTCCGTCGAATTTCTGTGCTGGCCCTGCGGGCCCTTGTAGCTTTAGTATCGGTGACGGCGATCAAACCATCGACAGCGAAAACGAGGAGTTCCTGATCCCGAGCTTCGGCTATAACTGGCTGCTCGACAACGGTAACACCATCGGAATCTCGGCTTACGGCAACGGCGGTATGAATA
>JAASSH010000144.1 GCA_021767985.1 Gammaproteobacteria bacterium
GTGCCGGTGGGCCGCGGCATCGCGCAGGCCGCGGTCGGCAATTTCACCAAGATACAGCTCGAAATGGGTTCCAAGAACGCGCTTGCGATCATGGACGACGCCGATCTCGACGTCGCGCTTGCCTGCGCGCTCAACGGCGCCTTCGGCAGTACCGGGCAAAAGTGCACCGCGTCGTCCCGCCTGGTCGTGCACAAGAACGTGCATGACTATTTCGTCGAGAAACTGGCCGAGGGCGCGTCGGACATGGTGGTCGGGCATGCGCTCGAGGCGGGCACTCAGATCGGCCCGGTGGCGAGTGAAGTCCAGTTGCAGCAAAATCTCGAAAACGTCGAACTCGGCAAGAAAGAAGGCGCTGAACTGCTCTGCGGCGGCGAGCATGTCGAGCGCGCCACCGAGGGTTACTTCATGACACCGGCGGTGTTTGCCGGTACGCAAAACGACTGGAAAATCAACCGCGAGGAACTGTTTGCGCCGATCGCCTGTGTAATCCGGGTCGACTCCTACGAGGAAGCGCTGGCCACCGTGAACGACACCCGCTTCGGCCTTACCGCCGGCATCGTCACCAGTAGCCTGGCGCGCGCCACGCATTTCCGCCGCAATGTCAAAACTGGCTGCGTCATGGTCAACCTGCCGACTGCCGGCACCGATTACCATGTGCCATTCGGAGGCCGCGGCGAGTCGTCCTACGGGCCGCGCGAGCAGGGGCAATACGCGCAGGAATTCTATACCGCGGTGAAGACGGCCTATATTGCAAGCGGCGACCCGGCATGACTGACACCAGCTTCCGCATAGACGCGCTGCAGTACTGCAACTGGTCCGAAGAAATTTTTCAGCAGATGCGCGCTGGCGGCGTCGACGCGGTGCATGTAACCATCGCCTACCATGAGAATTTCCGCGAAACCGTGGCCAACATGGAACAGTGGAACAGCTACTTCGAGCGTTTCCCGCAGTTGATATTTCAGGGTTTTACCGGCGACGACGTCAGGCTTGCGCGCGACACCAATCGCACCGCGATCTTTTACGGTTTCCAGAATCCGTCGCCGATGGAGGACGATATCCGCCTGGTCGAAATCCTGCACACGCTGGGCGCGCGTTTCATGCAGCTGTCATACAACAACCAGTCGCTGCTCGCCACCGGCTGTTACGAGGCCGAGGACCCGGGCATCACGCGCATGGGGCGCGAAGTCATCGCGGAAATGAATCGCGTCGGCCTGGTCGTCGACATGAGCCACTCGGCCGAGCGCTCGACGCTGGAAGCGATCGAGATCAGCGCGCGCCCGATCGTCGTCACCCACGCCAACCCGGCGTTCTGGCACCCGGCGCTGCGCAACAAGTCAGACGCGATTTTGAGAGGACTCGGTGAAACCGGCGGCATGCTCGGCTTCAGCATGTATCCGCATCACTTGAAAGACGGTGGCGACTGCAGCCTGGAGAGCTTTTGCCGGATGATTGCCGATTGCGCCGAAGTCATGGGCGTCGATCATATCGGGCTCGGTTCCGACCTGTGCCAGGACCAGCCGGATTCGGTGGTCGAATGGATGCGCGTCGGCCGCTGGACCAAGAAAATCGATTACGGCGAAGGCTCGGCCAGCAACGCCGGTTTCCCGCCGATGCCGTCCTGGTTCAACGACAATCGCGATTTTGGCAATGTCGAAAAAGGCTTGCTGGATGCAGGTTTCGATGCCACCGATACCGCGAAAATCATGGGCAATAACTGGCTGCGTTTCTTCGACGAGAACTTCGGCCCGGACTATTGAATGAACGAGACCAGAGACTGCGCTGCTAACAACCCGATGCCCGAGGCGGCAAACTACCGGCGCCCGCCGGAAGTGGTCATGCGCCTCGCACGCATGGGCAGTTTTCACCAGACCCGCCTGTCTTTCATGCGGGCCCTGTTGCGGCGGCTTAAAAAAGAGCGCTGGTTGTTCAAGCGTAATCTGTGGGCGATAGACGAGCAGGGTTTCGGACGCGCGGTCTACACCGTCTACGGCCCCGAGCGCGCTTACTCGCTGGTGGCCTTTTCGCACGATTTGCCGGACGACATGCGCTCGGATCGAGTTATCGCCACGGCCTGGGACGCGACCTTCGCGTTGTTCGACGGGATTCCGGACGAGGCTGACCTCGACCGACTCGAACTAAACGTGCCGAAGCAGGAGGCGGGGCGTATCTCGGATTCCGAGCTCAGCCTGTCGCGCGCTAATCGCTCGGTGCGGCTATGGCAGCATGTCATCGATCGGCTGGCCGCCGGTTTGCAACCCGAGCGCGATCAGCTCGAGGCCGTCGGCTACCTGGTGCGTACCACCGCGGTCTATGGTTCCGGCAAGTTCGGTGCCGCCGACCGGCTCGCCATCAGCGATCGTCCCGAACTCAGCGGGCCTTTCCAGGCGGAACTGCTTTCGGTGTGGCTGACGCGCGCGTTTTCGATCGATCTGATCGAGCACATCGCGCACGCCCGCGGCGGTGATGCGGCGGTGGTTATCGAGCCCGAACTGCGGCGCCGTATCGGCGTCGGCAATTCCACCGGTTTGGGCATGGCGCCATTCCTGGTGAATCACCCGGCGTTGCTGAATAACTGGATGATGGCGCGTGAGGAAGCTTTCGCCAGGGTGCGTTCGCTGCCGCGGGCCGAAGCCGACGCCATCGAGGTATTCAAGCGGCATTTCGAGCGCGCCCGATTCAACGTATCGCAATGGCACTCCGAGCACCCGATCCAGGTCGAGAAGCTGGCCTTGCTGAACGCCGATCTCGAAAAAATGGCGGACTATATCGAGCGGGAATCCCTCGCTGAAGACCATCCCTGGGACCGATTTTACCGCTGGGCCGAAGACAGGCTTTCGCTGGAAGGCCAGGAGCAGTTGCTGTCGTTGATGGTGGAGCCTTATGGCGCACTGGTCGACGACCTGACCCAGTGCATGGACGCGGACGAGCATGTCAGTTTCTTTATCGATGGTTCGATGCCCGTCGCGGACCTGCTGGAGATCGTCGAAAACCGCTGTGCCTGGGCGCTCGCGGTCGACTACGAGCAGCCCGAGAATTGCGCACGTTTCTGGTATACCTCGGCCGAAAAACTCGAGCCGCGCGTTGGTGAGCGTTTTGATGAGCCCGGGGCCGAGTACGAACTGCCGCTGGCGATCGGTCGCGCCATCAAACAGCTGCATGCCGTGTTGCTGGCCTGGGAGGGCGGTTCCACAACGGCTGAATTCCTGCTGGCGCACCCCGAACACCGTCATACCGTGCGCCGCGTGCAAAACCTGGTGGCGCACCCCTATGCCGAAATCCAGGACAACCTGATCGCGGCCGACATGCTGCCGATCGATATCCTGCGCTGCAAGCTGTCGTTTTTCGGTGCCACCAGGTTCGATCCGCGCTCGGACCGCTGGGTACGGATTTGCATGTACCAGGATGCGCCTTTTCCGCACGAATTACTGGAAGAGTCGTCTTGAGTTACTTTATCACGCTGGCCGAGATCGAGGTTTACCTGCGCAGGGCGGCGCGTGCCAGCGGGCTCGAATGGGGGCTCGCCGAGGAGGCCGGCAAGGCGGCACGCTGGCTCGCGGCCTTCGATCTGCCGGGGCCCGAAACCATGCTTGCCCATCTGCAAAACCTGGCAGGCAAGGATTACGCCGCTTTTATTCCGCGATGCGATCTCGAGCGCTGGCAGGCCGACGGCGGGACGTTATGCCCGGTCATAACCGGCGCGGCGCTGGCCGATCGTTCCGCCACGATGCTGGAAGGAAATACGCTGAGACTCGGGAAAACCGCCTACCCGATATTGCTGGCGGCAACCCTGGGCCAGGCGGCGCGCTTTCATCGCTGCGGGTTTACCACCTGCTGGTCTGGCATGCGCCTGGATTGTTTCGGCCACGGTCTGACGATCGAAGGCGATCGCGATAGCCTGCTGCTGGCCGAGGTCGACCAGGTCTGCTGTTGCAAGTCCGACGCGACCACCCCGCAACAGATAGCGTCGACAGGGGCCTACAGCATCGACCAGGATATTTTCAAACGTATTGACGCGCTGGCCTTCGAAACCTTCGCCCCGGCAACCGAGGAATCCCGTGCCGGCGCCGGCGCCGGCCTCACCGATAACGACTAATAATTCTGGGTCAGAGTAAAAACTCCAGTCCAGCTTCCTCCGACTAATAATTCTGGGTCAGAGTAAAAACTCCAGTCCAGTCTCCCCCGAGTAATTTATTCATCGAACTTTTGTGCGGTATAATCTCGAGTCTGTCAATAGTTCAAGGAGGAACCTCATGACACGGTTAAGACGATACTGCCCGGCTGGAATGCCTGCTCATATCATTCAACGTGGTAATAACCGAGTCGACTGCTTCATGTCTGACCACGATAGGGCCACGTATATGCGGTACCTGGGCGAAGCCTCGATTAAGTTCGATGTAGCCGTACACGCCTGGGTATTGATGTCAAATCACGTCCACTTGTTGCTTACACCAGGTCATTCTGAAGGTGCTTCTAAACTGATGCAATTTATTGGTCGCCACTATGTTCGTTTCTTTAACCGAAAGTATTCGCGTACCGGCACCTTGTGGGAAGGTCGATTTAAATCAAGCCTGATTCAGGCAGAAGATTACTTTTTAACCTGTCAGCGCTACATCGAGTTGAACCCGGTGCGAGCCGGAATGGTCTGCCACCCCGGCGACTATCACTGGTCCAGTTACAAACCAAACGCGTTAGGAATTGAATCCGCAATCAGGCAACCACATGAGATTTACTTGGCCTTGGGCAATTCCGAAAGAGCCAGGTTGGCAACTTATCGGGACCTCTTCTCGGAAATGATTTCAGAGAAGCAGCTAAAACAGATCAGATTTACCGCAAATAAGGGGCTCGTGCTGGGGTCCAGAGCATTTATGGAAATGATCGAAAGAAATAGTGGTCAACGAGCGCGCCTGCTAAAACCAGGCCCCAAGGTGGCTGAGAAGGAATAATTTTTACTCTGACCCAGAATTATTGAGTTTACACGGAGGGATTTTTATTTGGCGGGAATTTGCGGGTGGAATAAATCGAATTTCCCGGGACGTTGATAGTGATAGAATCAACGTCGTTCAAGTTGGAGTAGCGGATGAAAACCTGGCGTTCGCCCAAGATCGAAGTGCGCAGCAATACCCTGGCAGGGCGTGGCGTGGTAGCGCTCGAGCCGATTGCCAAAGACGAGATCGTGGCGATCAAGGCCGGAAATATCATCACCCGTGATCAACTGGCGCGGGCCACCGCCGAGGCCGGCGACATGGCGCTGCAAATCGAAGACGAGTTTTACCTGGCGCCGCAAAGCCCCGACGAAGTGGAGGACATGTCGGTATTCATCAATCACTCCTGTGACCCCAATGTCGGTTTCCGTGGGCAGGTGGTATACGTCGCGATGCGCGCTATCGCTGCCGGCGAGGAGCTGTGCCACGATTACTCGATGGAGCGCTCCGACGATTATCACCTCGACTGCCATTGCGGTAGCCCGCTGTGTCGGGGTAAGGTTACCGGCCAGGACTGGAAACTGCCCGAGCTGCAGGCGCGCTACGGCGATTATTTTTCGATTTACATCAGGAACAAGATTCAGCGAGGATAAGACGATGAGTGTTACCGCCGACCAGGCAGTCGATCAATCGATTCTGTTGCGTGACGACAGCGATGGCATAACCACGCTGACGCTGAACCGGCCGGCGCAATACAACGCGCTCTCGGGCAAAATGCTCGACGAATTGCAGCATGCGCTCGACGCCATCGACCAGGATGAGTCGGTGCGGGTGGTTGTCATCGCCGCCAATGGCAAGGCGTTTTGCCCCGGCCACGATCTGAAGGAAATGCGTTCCAGCGAGGAGCGGGAATTTCACCAGGCACTGTTCGCCAAGTGCAGCAAGATGATGCTAACCATCAACCAGCTGCGCCAGCCGGTAATCGCCCGCGTCAACGGTATCGCGACCGCTGCGGGTTGTCAGCTGGTTGCCAATTGCGATCTCGCGGTCGCGGCCGAGGATGCGCGTTTTGCCGTATCCGGCATCAACGTCGGCCTGTTCTGTTCGACCCCGGCGGTGCCGCTCTCCCGTAACATGGGCCGTAAGCGGGCGCTGCACATGCTGCTCACCGGCGATTTCATTTCCGCGCAGACCGCGCAGTCCTATGGGCTCGTCAACGAGGTCGTGCCGGCCGCCGAGCTCGAGCAGGCGACGATTGCGCTGGCACGGAA
>JAASSH010000145.1 GCA_021767985.1 Gammaproteobacteria bacterium
GGTCAACGACGTCAGCTTCGAGATCCGGCAGGGCAGCTGTTTCGGCCTGCTTGGGCCAAACGGCGCCGGCAAGACCACGACCATCGAAATGATGGAAGGTATCAAGATGCCGGACGCCGGCACCATTCTCTACCAGGGGGCGGCACTGGGAGCGCAGTTTCGCAACGAGGCCGGCATCATGTTCCTGACTACCGCGCTGCAGGAGTTCATCACGGTGCGCGAAATCATGGTGCAGTTCAGTCGTTTTTACCCGGAGACGGCGAGCATCGACGACCTGGCCGAACGCTACTCGCTACACGAATTTCTGAACCAGGACACGCGCAAGTTGTCCGGCGGGCAGAAGCAGCGCCTGCTGCTCGCGATGGCATTGATCAACAAGCCGAAAATACTGTTCCTCGACGAGCCCACCACCGGGCTCGACCCGCAATCCCGCCGTAACCTGTGGAAGCAGGTGCAGCTGATCAAGGAGCAGGGCGCGACCATCCTGCTGACCACGCACTACATGGAGGAGGCGTACGAGCTTTGCGATGAAATCGCGATCATGGACCACGGCCGAATCATTGCGCACGATGCGCCGGATGTGCTGCTGGCGGAACACTTCGACGACGTCGTGGTACAGATTCATGCCGGCGATATCCCGCGCGAGATCGGCGAGAAGGAGTTCCAGGCGATCTATCGCAACGACAGTGCGCATATCGTGACCGGCGACGTCAACAAGACGATCGAGCACCTGCTGCATTTCGACATCCCGCTGAACCGGTTGCGCATCCGCGCGCGCGACCTGGAAGACCTTTTCCTGGAACTGACCGGAAAGGAATTACGCGCCTGATGTGGAATCGAATCTATGCCCTGTTCGTGGCGCGGAACCTGGAGTTCTTTCGCGATCGCTCGGCGCTTGCCTGGAGCGTGCTGCTGCCGGTGCTGATTATTTTTGTCTTCGCCTACGCGTTTACCGAGGACAACCCGGAAAAGTTCAAGGTAGGCATCGTATCGAGCACGTCGCTGGAAGGCCGGGCAGCCGAGTTCGGCGACACGCGTTTCATCAATTTCATCGAGTTCGACGAAGTCGAAAGCATCCTGTTCAAGGTCGAGCGCCACCAGATCGATATGCTGTTCGACCCGAACACGAATCGCTACTGGATCAATCAAACCTCGCCCAGCGGGTACATCGTCGAGAAATTGCTGGTCGCCGCCTACGCGGGCGCGGCGGAAAGCCTGCAGCGGATTCTTGTCGAGGGTGATGAAATCCGCTATATCGACTGGGTCATTCCGGGCGTCATCGGGATGAATATCATGTGGGGCGCGCTGTTCGGTATCGGCTATGTAATCGTGCGCTATCGCAAGTTCGGGGTGCTCAAGCGCCTGCGTGCGACGCCGGTGACCGCGATGGAGTTTTTGAGCGCGCAGATAGTGTCGCGGCTGTGGCTGCTGGTAGTGGTCAACGCGGTGATCTTTGTCGCCATGGACTACTTTGTGGACTTTCGCATGCACGGCTCTTATTTCAACCTGTTCCTGGTGTTCACGCTGGGGTGCATCAACCTGATCTGCTGTGGCCTGGTGGTAGCGGCGCGTATTTCCAGCGAGGAAGTGGCGAACGGGATACTAAACCTGTTCAGCTGGCCGATGATGTTCCTGTCCGGGGTCTGGTTTTCGCTCGAAGGGGCACACCCGCTAATGCAGAAATTCGCGCTGCTGCTGCCGCTGACGCACATTACCGACGCGGCACGCGAGATTATGATCGACGGCGCCGGCATCGTGCAGGTAGCGGATCATTTGCTGGTGCTGGGCGTTTCCAGCGCGATACTGCTGATCGTCGGCGCCAGGATTTTCCAATGGGAGTAGTGTCCGACCAGGTCATTCTGTTCTGCCTGCTTGCTGTGGTATTCGGGCTGCTGATCTGGGGCAGGATTCGTTACGACCTGGTCGCTTTCGGCGCGCTGGTAGTCGCTATCGTGATTGGCGTGGTGCCGCAGGAAGACGCCTTCGCGGGTTTCGGTCATCACGCCACGGTGATCATCGCGCTGGTGCTGATAGTCAGTCGCGGCCTGTCGAATTCGGGTGCGATCGAACTGATCGCCAATCGCGTTATTTCCGGCGGGCGTTCGCTGTTCATGCATATCAGCGTCATGTCGGGCGTATCGGCGGTGCTGTCGGCGGTGATGAACAACGTTGCCGCGCTGGCCCTGCTGATGCCGATTGATATGCAGGCCGCGAAGAAGGCCAAACGCAGCGTGGCTTTGACCCTGATGCCGCTTTCGTTTGCCTCGATTCTCGGCGGTATGATTACGCTGATCGGGACCCCGCCCAACATCATCATCGCCAGTTTTCGCGAACAGGCGATCGGTGAGCCCTTCGGCATGTTCGATTTTTCGCCGGTGGGCGCGGTTACCGCGCTGGCCGGCGTCATTTTTATCGTCTTTGTCGGCTGGCGCCTGATCCCGGTTGTCGATGACGGCGATGGCAAGGATGACACACCGTTGCCGCACCAGGATTATGTCGTCGAGCTTCGGGTTGCCGAGAACTCGAGTATCATAGGCCGCCGCGTGCGCGATCTGGATGCGGAATCGGATGAAGCCGACGTTGCAATCCTGGGCCTGGTGCGCAACGGCAAGCGCCTGCCGGGCCGGGCGCGGCTCGAGGAAATCAGGCAGGGCGACATGCTCGTGCTCGAGGCCGATGCGGAGCATATCGATGCGGTCGTCGGCAGCTTCAAACTCGAGTACGTCGGCAGCGAAAAATACCAGGGGCATGCCGACGAGGGCCTGTCGCTGGTCGAGGCGGTAGTGCCCGAAAACGCACGTATCGAAGGGCGCAGTGCGTTAAGCCTGCGGCTGTTGTACCGGCACGGCATTACCCTGCTAGGCGTATCGCGCAAGGGGAAAACTTTTCGTGACCGGGTGCGCAAGCTGGAAACCCGTGTCGGTGATGTCTTGCTGCTGCTCGGTCCCACCGAACGGCTCGACGACGTCGTCAAATGGCTTGGCTGCCTGCCGCTGCAGGAACGGGACCTGCAGGTCGTGCAGCGCCACAAGGCCTGGATTGCGGTCGGGAGTTTTGCGCTTGCGATCGCCGCGGCGACTTCCGGCATCATGCATTTACCCGAGGCGCTGGCGCTGGTTTGCATGGTAATGGTCGGATTCAACATCGTGCCGCTGAAGGAAATCTACACCTCGATCGAGTGGCCGGTGATCGTGCTGCTGGGATCAATGATCCCGATCGGCTCGGCGCTCGAAGCTTCTGGCGGTACCGCGCTGATTGCGCAGCAAATCATCGACTTCGCCTCGGGTTACGGGCCGGTGATCGTGCTGACATTGCTGATGATCGTGACCATGACGCTGTCGGACGTGCTCAACAATACCGCGACTACTGTCATCGCCGCCCCGATCGCGATCGATATCGCGAATCGCCTCGGCGTCAATCCCGACCCGTTTCTGATGGCGGTCGCGATTGCGGCCTCCTGTGCCTTCCTGACCCCGATCGGTCACAAGAACAATACGCTGATCATGGGGCCCGGGGGCTACCGTTTCGGGGACTATTGGCGCATGGGCCTGCCGCTCGAAGTCATCGTCATAGTGGTGTCGATCCCGATGTTGCTCATCGTCTGGCCTTTCTAAACCCCTTAATTCGCAGTCTTTTCCAGGCAAAACAATTTTGGGTCAGAGTAAAAACTATCTAGTTTTTACTCTGACCCAAAATTATTGGGCCGGCGTGACCAGTCACAGTTATTGATTCGAATCTCGGCTAGTCGCGAATATCTAACCCGGTGCGATGAAAGATTCCCGCTTTCCCGGGAATGACGTTATTATTTGTCGCCAGTTTACAAAACGGTTCGCTGCCCAATGACAGTTATCAAACAAAACGACCTGATCGAAAGCATCGCCGACGCGTTGCAGTACATTTCCTACTACCACCCGCTGGATTTCATCCGCGCCATGGACGAGGCCTACCAGCGCGAGGAAAACCCGGCGGCGCGCGATGCGATCGCGCAAATCCTGATCAATTCACGCATGTGCGCGCTGGGGCATCGACCGATTTGCCAGGACACGGGTATCGTCACCGTGTTCCTGCGTGTCGGCATGCAGGTGCAATGGGACGCCGAGATGTCGGTCAGCGACATGTGTAACGAGGGGATTCGGCGCGCTTACCAGAATCCCGATAACGTGCTGCGCGCCTCGATTCTCGACGACCCGGACGGCGCGCGCAAGAATACCGGCGACAATACTCCCGGTGTAATTCACTACGAAATCGTGCCGGGCGATACGGTCGAGGTCCACGTTGCCGCCAAGGGTGGCGGTTCTGAAGCCAAGTCCAAGTTCGCGATGCTGAACCCGTCCGATTCGGTGGTCGACTGGGTGCTGGGCCAGGTACCGCTGATGGGTGCCGGGTGGTGCCCGCCAGGCATGCTCGGCATCGGTATTGGCGGGACTGCCGAAAAGGCAATGATCCTGGCCAAGGAAGCGCTGCTGGAACCGATCGATATTCACGATTTGCAACAACGTGGTGCCGGCAACCGCGCCGAGGAATTGCGGCTCGAACTGTACGACAAGGTCAATCGTCTCGGCATCGGTGCCCAGGGTCTCGGCGGGCTGACCACGGTGATGGACGTCAAGATCAAGGATTACCCGTCGCACGCCGCCAACAAGGCGGTGGCGATTATTCCGAACTGTGCCGCCACGCGGCACACGCATTTCACGCTGGACGGTAGCGGCCCGGCAAGCCTCGAGCCGCCCAGGCTGGAAGACTGGCCCGAGGTGACGCGCGAGGCCGGCGACAATGTCAAACGCGTCAATCTCGATACGGTAACGCATGACGAGGTCAAGACCTGGAAGCCCGGCGATACGCTGCTGTTGAACGGCAAGATGTTGACCGGGCGCGATGCCGCGCACAAGAAGATGGTTGACATGCTCGCCAACGACGAGGCCTTGCCGGTCGACCTGAAAGGTCGCTTCATTTATTACGTCGGCCCCGTCGATCCGATCGGTGACGAGGTGGTCGGCCCGGCGGGTCCCACCACGGCGACGCGCATGGACAAGTTCACCCGCACCATGCTCGAACAAACCGGGCTGCTCGGCATGATTGGCAAGGCCGAGCGCGGGCCGTCCGCAATCGAAGCGATTCGCGATCACGAGTCAGTTTACCTGATGGCGGTCGGCGGCGCGGCGTACCTGGTGGCACAGGCGATCAAGGCGGCACAAGTCGTCGCCTTTCCCGAACTCGGCATGGAGGCGATTTACGAATTCGAACTAGAGGATATGCCGGTTACCGTCGCGGTCGATCACACCGGGGAATCGGTGCACCAGACCGGGCCGAAGATCTGGGCCGAGAAAATCAGCCAGCAGGTCGTCAACTTTAATCCCTGATAAATCCTGAACTGGGAACAGACCATGGTTTCTTGCAGATAAACGTGGTGCGTCCCCTTGATTGAGAAACCCGATGCAAATAAAACTGGATGAATTACCGACAGCGCAAGTCTACTTTACGATGACGCAGACCGTGCTACCGCGCCCGATAGCATGGGTACTGACGGAAAACGACGATACCAGTTACAACCTGGCGCCGTTTTCATATTTCAACGCGGTGTGCAGCGATCCTCCTCTCGTGCTGGTGTCGATCGGCAAGCAGGACGACGGCCGCGACAAGGACTCGATTCGTAACATCCGCGAGCGTCACGAGTTTGTTATCCATATTGCGAGCTGCGAGCAGTTGGCGGAACTAAACCAGTCCTCGGCCACACTGCCGCCCGGCGAGTCGGAGGTCGATGCCGGCAACCTGGCGCTCACACGAGTCAGCGGGTTTCGCATGCCGCGGCTAAGCGATTGCAAGATCGCTTTGTTTTGCGAACGGCACGATATCCAGATGATCGGCAGCAAGAAACAGCAGTCGCTGTTGTTCGCGGAAATCAAGGAGATTTACGTGGACGACGCCTGTGCGGAAATCAACGACAAGGGCCGCCTTAAGATTCACGCCGACAGGATACAGCCGCTGTCGCGCCTCGGCGCCAGCGAGTACGCCAGCTTCGGCGAAGTCCTGTTCGCCAGGCGCCCGGACTGACATAATCCTGTCGTCTTCCCGGCGCAAGCCGGGATCCATTCACCTGCGATAAACCCGCGCCAGGGCCCAGACCTCGACATAGTCCACGCCGGCCCGGTGCAGTGTCCTGGTGATCTCGGCGACGGTCGACCCTGTA
>JAASSH010000545.1 GCA_021767985.1 Gammaproteobacteria bacterium
AGGACCTTTATTTTGAATCCGGATCGTTTCGATTCAATTCAGTCGTACCGCAAACTGCGCTTTGACCTTTGCCGATTGGAGCAGGTCGATGCAGATTGATCTTGCGCCCGTCCGCCGGGGACGCGCGGCAAACGCTCGCAGTTTCGCGGGCCTGATGGAGCTGTACGAACATAATTATATTCGCCTGCGCAACATGGCACCGGATTTGAACGTTGCCGATGAAATGATTTCGACGGTGCCACGGCACCAGGACCTGTTCCTTTCGATTACAGAACGCTGCAAGTACACCACGATGCTGCGCCTGACCTACCGTTTCGAAGAAGCGGGACAACCGCTGTTCGAACCCGACCTGCACCTCAAGGTTTACCATGACGCCCGCGTGGTCGAAGTGCAGCAATTTCATTCGCGTACCCGCGGCCCGCTGTTTATCGCCGATATGATCGAACAAAAGTGGATGATGAACCGCTTTTTATACAAATGGCTGGGCTACTGTCAGCACCAGGGTCATTACTTTCACCCGATGCAGCACTTGAAATCAAGTAATAGTTAACTTTAACTAAGAACAATAAGTATCTGAATTTAAAGCAATTGATTCATTCAATTGACGCGTTAAAAAAATTCAATCACGGCCGCTGTAAATACACCTTGACCTGACTCCGGTCATCGATATAATTCCTGACTAAATTAGTCAGGAATTCAGAGTTTCTCATGCGATTATCTACCAAGGGCCGCTACGCCGTAACCGCGATGATGGATATAGCGTTACACGAAAGGGTCGGCCCGGTGACCCTGGCCGACATTTCGCAGTGCCAGGGTATTTCGTTGTCATATCTGGAACAGTTGTTTGCCAAGTTGCGCAAGGGCGGCCTGGTCGAAGGCGTTCGTGGCCCGGGCGGCGGTTACCGCCTGGCGCGTCCCGCCAACCAGATTTCGGTGGCCGATATCATCCAGTCGGTGGACGAGAAGCTGGACATGACGAAGTGCGGTGGCAGGGGTAATTGCTCGCAGGGCGAGAAATGCCTGACCCATCAGCTCTGGTTCGAGCTTTCCTGCAATCTGTATCGATTTTTAAGCGACATCAAGCTTGATCAATACGTGAACCGCCCAGATATTAGTGAACTTGTAAAGAAACAGGATATCCAGTACGGCCGATTCATCAATCGTCCGCAAGCGATCGCCTAGATGGAGAACATGAAGTGAGTGACATCAAATTACCGATTTACCTCGATTACAGCGCGACCACGCCGATCGACAGGCGAGTCGCCGACAAGATGGCGCATTTTCTGACCATCGATGACGATTTTGGTAATCCCGCGTCGCGCAGCCACGAATTTGGCTGGACCGCGGAAAAGGCCGTCGACGAGGCGCGCCAGCATGTCGCCGGCCTGGTCAATGCGGATCCACGCGAAATCGTCTGGACCAGCGGTGCTACCGAATCGGATAACCTGGCGATCAAGGGCGCTGCGCACTTCTACCGCAAGAAGGGCAATCACATCATTACGGTCAAGACCGAGCACAAGGCGGTGCTCGATACCTGCCGTCAACTGGAGCGTGAAGGCTTCGACGTCACCTACATGGATCCCGAGGACAACGGCCTGCTCGACCTGGACAAGTTGAAAGCGGCCATTACCGACCAGACAATCCTGATCTCGGTGATGCACGTGAACAACGAGATCGGCGTGATCCAGGATATCGAGGCGATCGGTGAAATCGCGCGCGAGAACAAGATCATTTTCCACGTCGACGCGGCACAGTCTACCGGCAAGGTCGAAATAGACCTGCAAAAGCTCAAGGTCGACCTGATGTCCTTCTGCGCCCACAAGACTTATGGCCCCAAGGGTATCGGCGCGCTCTACGTGCGCCGCAAGCCGCGGGTACGGATCGAGGCACAAATGCACGGCGGCGGGCACGAGCGCGGTATGCGCTCGGGCACCCTGGCAACGCACCAGATTGTCGGCATGGGTGAAGCTTTCCGTATCGCCAAAGAAGAAATGGCGACTGAAAACGAGCGCATTCGCATGCTGCGAGACCGGCTCTACGACGGCCTGAAGGACATGGAAGAAGTCTACGTGAACGGAGACCTGGAGCATCGCATCGCCGGTAACCTGAACATCAGCTTTAACTTTGTCGAAGGCGAGTCGCTGATCATGGCGCTGCGCGACCTGGCGGTATCGTCCGGCTCGGCCTGTACCTCGGCCAGTCTCGAACCGTCTTACGTGTTGCGGGCCCTGGGACGCAACGACGAACTCGCGCACAGCTCGATCAGGTTTACCATCGGGCGCTTTACCACGCTCGAGGAAATCGATTACACGATCGAACTGGTGCGAGCCGCGGTCGAAAAATTACGTGAACTGTCGCCGCTCTGGGATATGTACAAGGACGGCATCGATTTGAATTCTGTTGAATGGGTGGCGCATTAGGCGTCGCGATATAGAGGTGTAACAATGGCTTATAGTGAAAAAGTACTCGATCATTACGAAAATCCGCGCAACGTAGGCGTGCTGGAAGAAGATCAGTCGGTTGGTACCGGCATGGTTGGAGCGCCGGCCTGCGGCGACGTCATGAAACTGCAAATCAAGGTTGGCGACGACGGTATTATTGAGGACGCCAAGTTCAAGACCTACGGTTGCGGCTCGGCAATCGCGTCCAGCTCGCTGGTGACCGAGTGGGTCAAGGGCA
>JAASSH010000546.1 GCA_021767985.1 Gammaproteobacteria bacterium
GTCTTCCGGCGTCGCCTTGAACAGGATGCTCAACAGCATCGCGTTGATGGCAACCGACTTGCCCGAACCGGTGGTACCGGCCACCAGCAGGTGCGGCATCCTGGCCAGGTCGGCAACCACCGCCTCGCCGCTGATATCCTTACCGAGCGCCAGCGTTAACGGCGACGCGGCCTGGTCGAACGCATTCGACTGCACGATTTCGCTCAACGCCACCAGCTCGCGGTTCTCGTTCGGAATCTCGAGCCCCATGACCGACTTGCCGGGGATGATCTCGACCACGCGCACGCCGATTACCGACAGCGAACGCGCCAGGTCCTTGGCCAGGTTGGAAATCTGGCTGACCTTGACCCCGGGCGCCGGCAGGATCTCGAAACGCGTGATCACCGGCCCGGGGTGCACCGATTCGACCTCGATCTCGATCCCGAAATCGAGCAGCTTGAGTTCGAGCTGCTGCGACATGGCCTCCAGCGCCGACTTGCTGTAACCGGCGACCTTGGGCTTGGGCTTGTCGAGCAGCGCCAGCGGCGGAATCGCACCCTTGCCCTTGCCGTTCGATTTAAACAGCGGAATCTGCTTTTCCTTTTCGACGCGCGGGCTCGGCTCGAGCTGCTCCACCACCGGCTCGATCTTGACCGGCTTGCGCTTTTCCTGTTTCTTTTGCTGCACCTGGAACACCTGCTCGCGCTCGCTGCGGTTGCGGCTGCCCTCGACCTTGTCGCGCATCAGGTAGTAACGGTCGAGCAGCTTGTCGAGCAGCAGCAGCGTGTACTTGCCGGTGTTGTCGATCAGCGCCAGCCACGACAGGCCGGTAAACAGGGTCAGCCCGGCCAGGAACAGCGCCAGGTGCATTACCGTCGCGCCGACGAAACCGAGACCCTGCGAAAAGTAGTTGCCGGTGATCTGCCCGAGAATACCGCCGGCATCCAGCGGCATGGTGCCGGGTTCCACCGAAAAATGCAGGCTCGACAGCGCACAGCCCGAGACCAGGGTCAGTACGAAACCGCTCCAGCGGATAATCAGCATGGGATACTGGTCTTCGGCGCTCAGTTCGCGGGTTTTGACCAGGATCATGCCGTTGTAGATGAGCATGATTGGCAACAGGAAAGCGAGAAAGCCGAACAGGTAAAACAGCAGGTCGGCCATCCACGCGCCCGCGGTGCCGCCGAAATTGGCGATTTCGGTGTTGCTGCCGCTGTGCGACCACGAGGGGTCGAGCGCGTCGTAACTGAACATCGCCACCAGGAAATAGCCGGCGAGCGCGAACGAAATCAGCATCCCTGCTTCACGCAGGCGATGGCTGACCTGCCCGGCAAACATCATTTTTCTCTCGTGCTCGTTCGAGCTCGGTTTGGGTCTAGCTTGCGCCACTTCGATAACTGCCCTGAATAAATCGGCGTATTTTACATGATCATCTGCAACAGGAACCAGAAATAAGCCGCTTTTCTTATCCATTGAAAAATCTAGCCCGATAGCCATATAGTCACGAGCCGCGCCAGGCATTAACATTGGCGTCTTTTTAAATTCCCTACTCTCGAGACCCAACGATGTCCGAACCCAAACACAGCCGAGTCATTATTCTCGGATCCGGCCCCGCCGGTTATTCGGCCGCGGTTTACGCCGCGCGCGCCAACCTCAAGCCCACCGTGATCACGGGCCTGGAAGCCGGCGGTCAGCTCATGACGACCACCGACGTGGACAACTGGCCCGGCGACGTCGAGGGCCTGACCGGACCCGACCTGATGATGCGCATGCAAAAGCACGCCGAGCGCTTCGAAACCGAGATCGTGTTCGACCACGTTAACACCGTTTTTCTGAACGAGAATCCGAAACGCCTGATCGGCGACAGCGGCGAATACACTTGCGATGCCCTGATTATCGCGACCGGCGCGAGCGCCATGTACCTCGGTGAACCGTCCGAGGAAAAATTTCACGGCAAGGGCATTTCTGCCTGCGCCACCTGCGACGGCTTCTTTTTCAGGGGGCAGAAGGTGGCCGTCATCGGCGGCGGCAACACCGCGGTCGAGGAAGCGCTCTACCTGTCGAATATCGCCTCCGAGGTAACCCTGGTGCACCGTCGCGACAAGCTGCGTTCAGAAAAGATCATGCAGGATCAGTTGTTCGAAAAGGCCAGGAGCGGTAACGTCAACATCGCATGGGACAGCGTTTTCGACGAGGCGCTGGGCGACGAATCCGGCGTCACCGGCCTGCGTATCCGCAACGTCAAGGACGATAGCACCAGGGAGCTCGACCTTGCCGGCATCTTCATCGCCATCGGCCACAAGCCCAACACCGACATATTCGCGGGGCAGTTGGATATGAAGAACGGCTACATCACGGTGCAAAGCGGCCTCGACGGCAACGCCACCGCGACCAGCGTCGAGGGCGTGTTTGCCTGCGGGGATGTTATGGACCATGTCTACCGTCAGGCGGTAACCTCGGCCGGCAGCGGCTGCATGGCCGCGCTCGACGCAGAAAAATACCTCGATGCGAAGGAACTTGCCGAGTCCGCGTAATCCGGCACGGTTCGTCACCGCGAGCGTATCGACAATCACGCAACCGAGGTGCTGAGATATGCAGTCCCGTGACGAACTCGAGGTCAGCGTTTGCCACAGCCTCGACGAGGTCGCGGCTTGTGACTGGGACGCGCTCGGTGCCGGCGACTACCCCTTTACACGCCA
>JAASSH010000146.1 GCA_021767985.1 Gammaproteobacteria bacterium
CTGGACGAGGTTGCGCTACCGTGATGCGGGACTACCAGCAGGTCGGCTTCGAGCCTGGAACCGTGTTCGACCACCAGTCTCGTTTCACGCGAGATTTCGATGTCACCAGGCAGCAGTAGCCGGTGCCTGCCATCGATCAGTAGCACGCAGGATTGATTGTTGGTGCCGCGCCAGTCGCCTGCGCTCGGCAGGAAGCTAAAATCGACTCCGTCCCAGCGCCAGTCCGGGTAGTCGTGGCAGGAGCGTACCTGCCGCTCGAGCCCGAATCGGGACTGCAGTTCTCGCGGCGTACCCGTGAGCAGCCGCGTTGTCGGCAGATCGCCGATTACCCGGTGCAGGCCCCCGCTATGGTCCTGATCGACG
This sequence comes from Gammaproteobacteria bacterium, assembly GCA_021767985.1. GTDB lineage: Bacteria > Pseudomonadota > Gammaproteobacteria. The sequence continues at coordinate 364 of JAASSH010000146.1, forward strand.
TGGCTAACGATAGCCAGGTCAGGCCAGGCGATCGCCCGCGCGCGCATCGCCGGCAGCAAGCCCCAGTCGGCGGCACTGAAACCACCAGCCTTGCCCGGGCCAAAATCGTAAACCAGGCTGTGATGGCGCGTGCGCAACAGAATCGATGTTCCCATGCCGACATCGAACACGATCATCTCGAAGTCGCCCTGTTTCGGCCGCGCCGGCTGCCAGATCAGCAAACTCGACAAACCAACCAGCATTACCGCACGTGCACCCAGGCTGACCGGCATCAGCAACCACGCGAGCATGGCCAACGCCAACAATACCAACGGTGCGGGCAGCGCGGCAGTCACCGAGTCCATGCCGTTCGACAGCAGGAACTCGAGATAATCCAGCAAGGCTTGCAATACCTCGTCCGCCAGTACGAACAACGACCGGGCGAGGCCGAGGTCGACTAGCGCCAGCAGGCCGCCGAGCAGCACTGCCGGCAGCACGATAAAGCTGATCACCGGTATCGCAACAAGGTTTGCCGGCAATCCGGCTGGATTGAACTGCTCGAAAATCAACAGCCCCAGCGGCGCAAACAGCAATGAGAAACCGCATTGCAGCATCAGTAACTGCTGCCAGCCGCGCATTCGTTGCGGCAATCTGAACTGCACGAAAGCGATTACCAGCAGGGCGCAGCTGCTCAGCCAGAACGAAGTCGAGCCCACCGAACGCGGGTCCAGCAACAGTATAATCGCCACCGCGAGGGTCAGCGACTGCAGCAAATTGATCCGATTGCCGCACAATAGTGCCAGCGTCACGACGATCAGCATCACCAGCGCACGCACCGTTGGCAGGCTGAAACCGGCTAACGCCGCGTAGATCGAGGCGGCCAGAATCGCCATTACCGCGGCCATTTGCAGCCGGCTCAAACCGCGGTAGTAGAATCCGGGTCGCCAGCAATAACGACCGAGCGCGAACATCACCAGCGCTACCATTCCGACGTGCAGCCCTGATATGGCGAGCAAATGCGCGGTACCGGTGGATTGCAGCAGGTTTCTGTCGGCGAGCGTGATATCGCCGCGAAATCCGAGCAGCAGCGCCTTGATCAGGCCGGCATGACTGCAACCGTGGCAGTGTTCGTCTACTGCCAAGGCCAGGCGCGAGCGCCAGTAGGAGACGCCAGCTCGACTCGCGGCCTGGAGTCGGACGTTAGACGGCGAATCGCGAATATAGCCGACCGCGTCTATGCCGCGGGTAAACTGCCAGGCTTCGAAATCGAAACCGCCCGGATTGAGCAGGCCGCGCGGCTGCCGCAACTTGACCTGGAAACGCCACCTCTCCCCGGCCCGCGGTAACACCTCGTTCTGGTACCAGCTCAACCGCAGCAGGCGCGGCATGGCGCCCGGGTAACGGTCGATTTCGAGATTTTTGAGGTATAGCCGGATGCGTTCGGGCTGAACCTCGGGCAGATCGGCCACCACGCCGCTGACGATGGTCACCCGAAAATCATGATTCTCGACCAAACGGTGATCGAGGTGATGGTGAAACAGCGCGGCGCTCCACAGATACGCCGCGGCGGCGAGCAGCAGGAAGCGGTAGCCGGGACAGTAAAAACACAACAGCAGGGGTATCGGCGCGAACGCCGACCAGAATCGATCCGGTAGTTCATTGCCGTAAAACGCCGACAACGAGCCCAGCAATATGGCAACTGCCAATTGGGGCATGCGGTCCCTGCCCTTTATTCCATGTTATGTGATCCAACCCTTTGCAGATTATTGAATATCTGTCGATAATACAACGATCATGGCAAGGAAATTTCTCAGGAAATTACTGCCGCATCCTGACGTCGTCACGAAGAACCGCTGGATCAAGCTCCTTGGCCCGCGGCTGCAGGATCCGTCATTGTGGCATATCAATCGTCGCTCGTTTCCCCTGGCGGTGGCGCTCGGGATATTTTGCGCATTTATCCCGGTCCCGTTCCAAATGCTGCTGGCCGCGGTGGTCGCGATCTGGTGGCGGGTCAATATACTGGTGGCGGTACCAATGGTATGGATCAGCAACCCGTTCACCATGGGCCCGATGTATTACTTCTGTTACCTGCTGGGCGCGAAAATGCTCGGCCTCGAACCCGGGAGATTCCACTTCGAACTGACTTTCGACTGGCTGCTCAGCGGTCTGGCGGCAATCTGGGAACCCTTTCTGCTGGGATGTTTCACCGTGGGCCTGATCACGTCGGTCGCGTCATTCGTGCTGGTTCGCATTCTCTGGCATTTGCATATCCTGAGCCATATCAAGGCGCGCGCGAGGCGGATCCACAACCGCCATCGTCATGCCGCCCAGAAACGGTGAATCTTCTACTGGTCATTCTGATAACCGCAACCAGTGTCATTCTGGGCACCGGGCTTTGCTTTTTCCTGATATACAAGGCGCGGGAAGTCGACTCCACGATTTGGATGCTGGAGCATGTTATCTGCCCCGTCATGCGCATCATCGTGTTGTTGATCGTCGTCAGCCAGATTTACCCCGCGATCGACGAAAACTCCACCAGCCTCGATTTCTGGCGCATTCTCGGCCAGCAGGGACAGTTCAGCGACATCGTCAATATCCTGTTCTTGGCCGGCCTGGCCCTGTCGTTCATCCCGTTACTCAATCACCCGGTGTTTGCCCTGCCCGTGCAAAGCATCCTCACCATCGCGCTGGTGTTTCACTGGCAATACCTGGGCACTATTCCCTCGCTGGTGCTGTTCCCCTCGAGCGCGACGATTCTCATGATCGTTGTCTACATGGCAATGGCTTACTTTGTTACGCGCGAGGCGAGTATCCCGCTCTCGAGATGGTTAGACCGCAGGCTGGTTGTCAGCGGCAGCATTCGCCTGGTCTCGGACGCCCTGTACATGACGCTGCAAATCCCGGTAATGCTGATCTACTGCAGTTTTTTAAAGAGCCAGCTGGCTTAGTCCACCGGCTCGCCTCGTGGGGGTAAACTTCGCCTTCAGGACTCCGGGGTCAGAACGCCGTCGAGCATGTGCCAGCGATGCTGCATGCGTGCGGCGATGCCCAGATCATGGGTCACGACCACCAGCGCGACACCGAGCTCGCGGTTAAGATCGAGCATCAGTTCCAGCATCTGTCCCGCCGTTTGCTGATCCAGGTTGCCGGTGGGTTCGTCCGCCAGCAGGCAACTCGGCCGGGTTACGAGGGCTCGCGCAAGGGCCACGCGCTGGCGTTCTCCCCCGGAGAGTTCTCCCGGTTTGTGGTCGGCCCGCTGCTGCAGTCCTATTTTGCCGAGCCAGTCCTGCGCTTCGGCGTAGGCTTCGTTTTTCGAACTGCGCCGGATCAGCAGCGGCATGGCAATATTTTCCAGCGCGCTGAATTCGGGCAACAAATGATGAAACTGGTAGATAAAACCCAGGTGGCGATTGCGCAGCCTGCCGAGATTGGCCTCGGACAGGCTTGCCAGCGAACTGCCCGCGACCCTGATTTCGCCGCCAGTGACATGATCGAGACCGCCGAGCAAATGCATCAGGGTCGATTTTCCAGCGCCCGAAGCGCCGAGTATGGCGTGGCTTTCACCGTTGCCGACACTGAAATCGACGCCCTTGAGCACCTCGACATCGAGTTTACCCTGGCGAAATACCTTGGTTACCGCGCTGGCTTCGACTACGGCTGCCGACATGGCGCCTCCCGTTTACTCATAACTCAAGGCTTCGGCAGGCCGGGTTTTCGATGCCCGCAGTGCCGGGTAAAGCGTCGCGACCACCGAAACGCCAAACGACAGCAGCGTGATCTTGATGATATCCGACTGCTTCATTTCCGATGGCAGATCGGTAATCGGGTAGACGCCTCGCGGCAGGAACTGGGTTTGAAAGAATTGCTCGAGTGCGGGCACGATAACGTCGATGTGTGATGCCACCACGACACCGCTGACCAACCCGAACAGGGTTCCGATCAGGCCGATCAGCGTGCCCTGTACCATGAATACCCACATGATCGAAAGCGGCGACATGCCCAGGGTTCGTAAGATTGCGATGTCTGCCTGCTTGTCGGTTACCACCATCACCAGGGTCGAAACGATATTAAAGGCGGCTACCGCCACGATCAGCGACAGAATGATGAACATCACGGTTTTCTCCGTGCGCACCGCCTTGAAGTAATTGCTATGGCGCAGGGTCCAGTCTGACACCCAGTATTTCAGGTCGAGTTGCTGCTTGAGATCGTGGCGCACCAGCGGCGCCATGTCGAGATCTTGCAGCTTCAGGCGAATGCCGTTGACACCGCCGTCGAGCCGAAACAGCTTGCTGGCGTCCTGGTAATGTATCAGCGCGCTGCTGCGGTCATACTCGTAAACGCCTATTTCAAAAATACCGACGACTTCGAAACGCCGCAGGCGCGGCAGAAAACCCATCGGGGACGCGGTCGCCTGCGGGGTCACCATGGTAACCCGGTCACCGGGAACGACGTCGAGCGAGTTGGCCAGCCCGCTGCCGAGCACGATACCGTACTCGCCTGCGACCAGGTCGCCGAGCGCACCGAACTCCATGTTCTGATTAATTTCCGAGACTTCGTCTTCGTGTTGCGGATCGATACCGCGTATCAGGGCGCCGCTGACCGAAGACAGATTCGAAATCATCGCTTCGGCCTCGATATAAGGCGCACCGCCGATGACTTCCGGATGCTGCAGCGATTCCTCGCGCAGCGCCTGCCATTCCTGAACGGGACCCCGGAAACTGGATACCGTCACGTGCGAAACCATCCCCAGAATTCGCCCGCGCAGTTCGTTTTCGAATCCGTTCATTACCGACAGCACCACGATCAGCGCCATGACGCCGAGCGCAATGCCAAACATCGAGATCAGCGAAATAAAGGAAATAAAGTGGTTGCGCCGTTTGGCCCGCGTGTAGCGTAAGCCGACGAAAATTTCGAGCGGAAAATTCATGCGGCGGATTAAACCATGAATAAGGGTCGCCCACCACCACGCTGGCTGCGAATTGCCGCACACTTGTCACATCACTAGGGCGTGCTATAGTTACATTCATTATGTCAAGAGAATCGAAAAGCATGCGCACAGGACTCTATTTTATCCTCCTGGGATGCAGTTTGATGCTGCAACCCGCGAGCGCCGGCGATAACCTGGTTATTCCGGGTCACGTTGCGACAATGGACACCCAGATGATGCCGCAGCGCGGTATCAGCATGGACGACGTGCTGAGCGAATTCGGTGAGCCCGACGAACGCTTTGGCCCGGTTGGCGAGCCCCCGATTAGCGAATGGGTTTACGGCTCCTTCAGGGTATACTTCGAGCACAACCTGGTGTTGCACAGCATCGATTTGACGACCCTGATAATGCCGCAATAGCAGCACGTACGGCACCAGAACCAAATAATAAATAAACGGTCCAAAAGGACCGCGTAATCGCTACCAGAATCGATCTGGTATAACCGGAGTTGGCAGTAATGTATATCAACAAAGCACCGATTCTCGGCTGCGCCCTGTTGCTGGGGTTGCCCGTCATGAACCTGCAGGCGGCCGAGGTCAATATCACACCCAAACTCGAAAGCGTCACGGTCAGGCACGGTGAAGCCGATGTCAATATCATGCGCAATCAAAACCAGAAGAATACGATTAACCCGGCCTTTGCCAAGACCTCGCGCAAATGTCCGCCATTCTGTATCCAGCCGGCAACGCTCGCGCCGGGCGTCGAGACCATCGCCGAGCTGGAAGTGCTGGATTACCTGAAACGCAAAAGCGAGGGGGACGACAGCATCGTCGTCGTCGATTCGCGCACGCCGGACTGGGTCGCGAAAGGAACCATTCCCGGAGCGATCAATATCCCCTGGACCAGTC
>JAASSH010000007.1 GCA_021767985.1 Gammaproteobacteria bacterium
CGCATGTAGTTGAGCTGGGTTCGGGTATCGTAAATTCCCTGGCGATGCTGCCAGCCGATTTTCTGCATTTGCACCTCGCTGAGCGGCTCGCTGACCACGATGCGATCGCGAATCGCGGCGACGCGCCGGCTGATGTGTCGATGGCCCGCAGCCCAGGCGTTTGTCGCCAGCAATACTTTATTGGCGGTGATGCTGGCGCGCGGCGTTTCGACCACGATGCCCGCGACGGTCCTGCGATTACCGAGATGTGGCGTGTTTTCGTAGAGGCGTACGCCCAGTTCCAGCGCCGCCCGTTTCAGGCCGCGTACCAGCTTGCCCGGGTGTACGGTGCCGCTGCGCTGCTTCGACCAGGCACCGCCATGAAAAATCGGCGAATTGATCTCGGCCTGTACCCCGGCCCTGTCCAGCTTGACCGCGTCGTGCCCATACTTGAGATAAAGCTGATAGTCTTCCTCGACGGTGGGTAATCCCTCGTCGCCGATCGAAACCTTCATCTCCCCGCCCCACTCGATGTCGCAGTCGATCTGGAAATGCTCGATGGTCTGTTTGAAGGCATCCATGTTTTCGCGCCCGAGACGTTCCAGTTCGGCCACGTCTTCGGGGAAAATGCGTTCGGTATTGTCGATTCCGTGCATCACCGAGGTCGACATGATTGCGGCCGGCCTCCCGCTGGCGCCGTTGGCGACGCTCTTTGCCTCGATCAAGGCCACATCGCGCTCCGGATTCTGTTGCTTCGCCTGCAGTGCGGCCCACAGCCCGCAAAATCCACCGCCAACGACGAGCAAGTCGCAATCGATATCCTGCGTCAGCGCGGCCTCGTCATCGACCGCGTCGAGACTGTCGAGCCAGTAAGTGGTGAAACGGGTATTCTGGAGTGCCTGCAGGGCTTGTCGGTCGGCTTCAGTCATCGCTCGGAGTTATAATTGCGGCTGGCTGATATTATCACCTTTATGGCAGGCAATCGCGATGTTAGCGCTTGGCGGAATCCTCCCGTTGGTATACTCGCAGCATGCTGACCCGGTGGCAGCCGCGGCATCGACCCAGCCGATAAACCGGACCCAGGCCCCGGTAGCGCATCCCGCCGTAGTCCCATACCGACGTTTCATGGCCGCATTTACGACACTGCATCATCCAGCTGCGCGATTCGTTCTCGATCCTGTGCATTAAACCAGGAAACAGGCCTTTGATCAGGGTCCGCAGCATAGCGCGTTAAGCGCCCAGGTAGTCATCGATCTGCGCGGTGCGATAACCGTCTTCACGCCACAGGATCGGGAAGTAGTTTTCGTCCAGCAGGTTATCGCCGAGGCGTTTGTAGCGGCTGTAAATCGGGCCGATTCCCTGGTCGAAATGTTGCGGCTGATACTCGACGTCGCTGCGCATCGCGTGCAGCACCAGCGCGCGCCGCGGGTTGGGGCTCGTGTTGGCGCCGGAGCCGTGCCAGGTCCAGCCGTGATGAAACGAGCCGCCGCCGGCCTTGACTTCGACGTAAACGATATCCGGTTCGACGCCCTCGCGCGCGGCCGCCTCGCGCATCGGTTTGCGGTAATCCTCGGGCGCGTGAAATTCACCCTCGGGCTCGCCCGGTTGCCATTTATGCGAGCCGCGTACGAACTCGATCGTGCCGCCATCGGCCCGGGTATCGTCGAGCGCTATCCAGCAGGTCAGAAGGTCGGACGGGGTGAACCATGCGAGGTAGGCGCTGTCCTGGTGGAAGCCGAGCGATTTCGTTGCCGGTGGTTTCCACAGTACGTTGTCGATCATGATGCGGACCCCGGGCCATCCGCCGAGCGTGGCGATGTTTTTGGCCAGCCCCGCGTCGAGCACCACGCGTGCGATCTGACGATTAGCCTTCCAGCCGTTGCAGATTTGTCGGGTCAGATCGGGATCGCCGGTTTTGGCCTGCCAGTTGACTTCGTCCGGACGCACCCCGGTTTCGAAGCGGCCGTGGAACAGGTCATCGAATGCACGGTGCAGTGACGGCAGGCCTGCGGGCGCGATCAGCTGATCGACAACCAGGAATCCGTCCTGGTCGAACAGGGCTTTATCTTTGTCGTTGACTTTGTACATTCCGGAGCCGATGTTCGGGTCGAGGCCAGCGATAACTCTGGAGACTAGTTCGGCCAGTCTTCGCCGTCGGTATAGCGCGTACCGCGATGGCCTCTTTTGGGCACCGGGGATTGCAGACGCTCGCCAGGCGCCTCGACGATAATCAGAATCCTGGGCTTACCGGAGCCGGGGTTCGTGACGCCGGTGATAAAGCGTTTGATGCGCAGGCGGCCGTGCAGTTGATCGTTGAAAATTGTGTAGACATAGTCGCCGACCTTGAGCCGCTTCGGCTCGGATCCCGCCATGTGAAACTCGAATTCGTCCCGGCTGCCGTCATAGAGCGAATCCAGGGTTTCGATACCGGCCGCTGCCGGAATCGTCTTGGTGATGCCAAAGCTCATCGATCCATCCCGTCAAACAAATCTGCAACGCCATGATAAGGGACGATCCATAAGCTCGGCAACAACCGCTACGGCAGTTGATCCCGATCAATTACCTGGCACCGCGGAGGCACTAGAATATCTATTATTGTTATTACAAATGAGAATGATTAACATTTGCATTCGCATTAACGATTTAGTAATTTAGCCATCCACAATTGCTTCTACCCCGGAGATGTTCAGCGATGTACCGCAATTTTATCGCAAAAAAAATACTGACAGTTACCGCACTGTGCCTGTCGCTTATCCTGGGCCAGGGTGTCGCCATGGCGCAGGAAGTCAATGTCTATTCGGCACGCAAGGAGGCCCTGATACTGCCGCTGCTGCAGAAGTTCGAGGCCGAAACAGGCATTGGCTTCAACCTGATTACCGCGAAAGCCGACGCTTTGTTGAAGCGGCTCGAGGCCGAGGGACAGTCTTCGCCAGCCGACCTGTTCATCACCACCGACGCCGGTCGACTGCAGCGCGCCAGGGACGCGGGAGTGCTGCGGCCGGTGGATAATTCGGTGTTAACCGAAAAAATACCCGCTAACCTGCGTGACGCGGAAAACTACTGGTTTGGCCTGTCACAGCGTGCACGGGTTATTTTCTACGCCAAAGACCGGGTAGATCCGGCCGAGCTCTCGACCTACGAAGCGCTCACCGACCCGAAGTGGAAACAAAGAATCTGCATTCGATCCTCGAGCAACATCTATAACCAGTCCTTGGTTGCCTCGATGATCGAGGCGCACGGAGTCGATCAAACCGAGGCCTGGGCGCGAGGGCTGGTCGCCAATTTCGCGCGCAAACCGGCGGGTGGCGATACCGATCAGCTGCGGGCGGCGGCGGCCGGACTGTGCGATATCGCGATTGCGAATACCTATTACTACGGCCGGCTGGTTAACAGCAGCAAGGACGAGGAGCGCGAGGTCGCGAGCAGCCTGGGCGTTTTCTGGCCCAACCAGGGCGACCGTGGCGCGCACGTCAATGTCAGCGGTGCCGCCGTCACCCGGTATGCCAAGCATGGCGCCGAGGCCGAACGCCTGCTGGAATTCCTGGTCAACGACGCATCGCAAACCTGGTATGCCGAGGTCAACAACGAGTACCCGGTAGTCGCCGGCGCCGCGGTGTCGGACACGCTCAAGTCTTTTGGAGACTTCAAGGGCGACAGCCTGAACCTGACGCGCCTCGGCGAAAATAACCGCGCGGCGGTGCAGTTGATGGATCGTGCCGGCTGGCGTTAACGCCAGCTGAGGTCATGCGGTACTCCGGGATTGGGGAACTGAATGGTCAGGCCAGCAGTTCCGCAATGGCCTGGTCGAGATACTTCTGGAACTCGGGATCGTTACCGGGCGAGGCGACGCAATGCCCCCATGGTGAGCGGTAGATGCGCAGTTCACCGTTACTGATGTGCTCGATTTCGATCTGGTTATCTTCGGGTGGGAAGTAAAGGTCATTGTCGCAGACGATGACGATAGTCTTCGCAGTGATCGCGGCAAGGCTCGCCCCGAAGTCGTGCCGGTAGCGTTCGTTAGCGCTGATATCGCCCTGTTGCCAGGTCCAGAGCATGCATAACAGGTCGTTGGCGTCCCACTCGAGATGATCGCGTTCCCAGTCCTGCAGCAGCGCCTCGGCGCTGTCGAATCCGAGCAGGCGATACATTTGCTCGCGGTAGAAAGTCTGTGAATAGGCCCAGCCGGCATAAACCCGGCCAAAGGCCTTGAGGCCTCGCTCGGGTGGCGCACTGTAATTACCGTTGTCGTAGGTCGAGTCTGCCTGGAGCGCGGCCTTGACCCCTTCGAGAAACACGATGTTGTGCTCGGAGGTTTTCGCCGAGGCGCAAAACGGCAGGATGGCGTCGACGAACCCGGGATACTGCGCCCCCCATTGAAACGACTGGCAGCCGGCCATCGACCAGCCGGTTACCAGCGCCACTCGACTGACGCCGAGCACTTCGGTCAGCAGTCGGTGTTGGGCGCGCACGTTATCGTGCAGCGTGATTTGCGGGAAACCTGCAGCGTTGTAAGGCGCCGGCGTATTGCTCGGCGAAGATGAAACGCCGTTGCCGAACATGTTGATCGAAACGACGAAATGGCGCGCCGGGTCGATGGCGCGCCCGGGGCCGAAGTAGCCCTCGTTACGCAGGTGAGTGCCGGTATAAAAGGTCGGCAGCACGACCACGTTGTCTCCGGCCTGGTTCAGTTCGCCATAGGTTTTATAGGCCAGCCGGGCGCCGCTGAAAACAACGCCCGACTGCAGTTCGAAATCGCCGAGATCGAATAACTGGTAGTCCATCAGAACAGGCGCAGGTATTCCTGTAGTTCCCAGTCGGTTGTCACCTGGTGGTAACGCTCCCATTCGTCGACCTTGTAGGCCAGGAAGGACGACAGCATCTGTTCTCCCAGCACCTGTTTCGCGAGTTTACTCTTGCCCAGCTGCTCGGTCGCCTCCAGCAGGTTGCGCGGCAACGCAGTCAACTTTTGCTGTCTTTTCTCATCCATGACGTAGAGGTCTTCGTCCACCGACTTGCCCGGATCGATTTTATTGACGACGCCATCGACGGTCGCCGCCAGCATCATGCCGAGTCCGAGATAAGGATTCATGCACATATCGGCGGCGCGATTTTCGAGCGCGAACCGGCTTTGCGGCATGCGCAGCATCGCCGAGCGATTATTCGAGCCGTAGGTAATATGCGTCGGCGCCCAGGTATAGACGCCGCCTTCGAAACCGCCCACCTTGGGCACTAATCCGTTATAAGAATTAACCGTGCTGCAGGCCACCGCCGTGATCGCGGCTCCGTGCTTGAGAATACCGCCAATCGCGTGGTAAGCCGTCTGGCTCCAGCCACCCTTAGTGTCTACATAGAGGTTCTTGTCGGGCCTGCCGACCTTGACCAGGGACGTGTTCATGTGCGCGCCCGAACGCCAGTCACCGGTGGTTGGCTTCGGCATAAAGGTCACGAACATGCCGTGTTTCTTGGCGATTTCCTTCAGCAGTACCCGCAGGAAAACCATGCGATCGGCCATTTCCAGGACGTTGGTATAGTGAAAGTCGAGTTCGAACTGCGAATAAGCGCCCTCGGCGACGACATCATGCAGCTGCCAGCCGAGGTCGTTCAGGATGTCCATCAATTCGCCGAGAAAGCCCATCGCGTCGATCGAATATTCGACATCGTAGCCGAACGCCTGGCGCCGTGGTCGCAGGCCCTCGCCTTCGGCGGGATCGTCGTCGAAAGCCTTGACCGGTCTGCCGTTTTCATCCCATTGCATGGTGATAAACTCGGGTTCGATGCCGGCCATCATCGCGTAGCCCTGGTCGGCGGCGTCACGGATGACGCGCTTCATCGCCTGGCGCGGGCAAAGATTGTAGGGTTTGCCTTCCCACCAAAGGTCTGCGAATACCCAGGCGCAGGTCGGATCCCAGGGGCAGATCACGAGACTATCGAGGTCGGGTACCGGGATCTGGTCAGAGTCGGCCGGGCCGAGTTCGGGCACGAAGGACACCGAGTGCACCGCGAATTGCGGTCCCTTGCCGAGGCATAGCGGCTCGAAGTCGGTGATCGGGACCGGCTTGGTCTTGGGAACGCCGAGCATATCGATCCAGCAGGATAGTATGTACTTGACGCCGGCATCCTCGAGTTTTTTCTTTTCTTTTCTGATGCGTGCCTTGCTGGGGAAGGATTTCTCCATGCTTTCGTAGTAAGTACTGCTCATCGTGGGGCTCCTCTGGTGGGTTACTGTGCCTGCCGTTTCAACAGGAACTGGTTCTTGAACATTTCGATACCGCTCATGACCTCGATGTTATCGATATCGTCCTGGCCGAAACACTGTTGTTCCAGGAATGACTGAAACGCGCTGCGCGTCTCGCAAACGACTTCGATCAGCAGGTCATAGCGACCCGAAACCCAAAGCACGTAAACGACCTCATTGCATTCGCTCAGACGATGGGCGACCGCGCGCGGAGTGGCTGGATTTGCGACCTTGATGCCAACCATCGCGTCGGCCTTGTAACGAATCGCCATCGGGTCAGCCAGCGCCACGATTTTCAGGGCTCCGCTTTGTTTCATCGACTGTACCCGGTTGCGTATCGTGCCCTCGGACACGTCGAGTTCGCGGGCGATGTCCTTGTAGGGCAGGCGGCCGTCCTGCTGCAGCATCTTGATGATGGCGCGGTTCAAATCGTCCTCGGTGGAGGCGATGCCCCGGGCCCGATTGTGCTCGATCGAAACGGCGTTGTCTGTGGTCATGATTATGGTTATTACGATATTTGGCGGAGTATTATTGTTGAAAAAGTAATTTAAAGCAAAATATTTGATGAAAACGTAAAAAGCAACCAGATTTCACTTCGACATCCGGAAAAGTTGTGCTAATTTAGTGCCCGCTTGCGGGAGTAATGCCATGCTCGATCGAGCCCTGTTTACAGACTTTGATCGGCAAACCGCGGTGCCGCGCGGATTGCCTTCCATTGCTTATACCAGTGACGAGTTTCTTGGCCTGGAAAATCAAACGCTGTTTTCCAGCAACTGGGTGTTCGCCGGTTTCGCGCACGAGATGGTCGATGCGGGGGATGTCCATCCAGTGGAAGTCGCGGGATTGCCGTTGCTGCTGTTGCGTGATGAGAAACACCAGGTTGCAGCTTTTCACAACGTTTGCCGCCATCGAAATCTAAAGCTGGTAGATGCGCCCGGAAACTGTGGGAAATTGATCCGTTGCCCGTATCACAGCTGGAGCTATGACCTGTGCGGCGCTCTCAGGAACGCGCCGTATTTCGGCGGCGCCATGCGCGAGCTGCCACCCGATTTCCGCTGCCAGGACAATGGCCTGGTGCCGGTGTATTGCGAGGTCTGGCACGACTGGATTTTCGTCAACCTCGCCGCAGAACCGATGCCTTTCGAGGATTTCATAGCGCCGCTAAAAAAGATGCTGGGTGACACCCGGGTCGAGGATTACGTCCCGCGGACGAGTATCGACTTCGGCGAGGTCGCCTGCAACTGGAAGCTGTTGATGGAGAACTTTATCGAACCTTACCACGTGCAGTTCGTGCACAGGACGACGACCCGGCAGCCGCTGGAAGACCACCGGACGCTGATCGAGGGCCATTGCCTCGGCAGCATGGTAGAACTGGACGCGGCGCAGCAGGCGACAGCCGATTTAACCGCGCTCGGCGTTACCTCGCACTACCTGACCCTGTTTCCTGGCTTTATCCTCGGTACCTACCAGCCGGATCAAATGGGTGTCTATCTGCATCAGCCGGTCGATGCCGGGCATACCCTGCAGCGCCGAGTTATTTACACCCACCGGGACGCGGATTATAGTGAAGCGCAAATTCAGCAGTTGCACGATCTCTGGTACAGCGTCCATCTCGAAGACCACGAAATGTGCCTGCGCCTGCAGCAGGGGCGACGTTCGCCGCTGGCGCAGGATGGCGGCCTGCTGTCGCCGCGCTGGGAGAACAGCGTGCGGCGATTCCAGGAGCTGGTGGCCGACGCGGTGCGGCCGGCATTAATGCAATAGAGGTAAACCATGAGCGAACAGAAACCCGACTTCAGACTCGACCACACCATGATTCGCGTGTTCGACCAGGAAAAGACCCTGGATTTTTATACCCGCATCCTGGGCATGAAAATACTGCGTCAAAACGAGTATCCCGACGGTCGTTTCACCAATACCTTCGTCGGCTACCAGGGTGAGGACGACGGCACTACCATCGAAATGACATATAACTGGGACCAGGAAGAGCCTTACGACATGGGTAACGCCTGGGGCCACTTCGCGCTCAAGGTGTCCGACGTCTACGCGACCGCGGAATACCTGAAATCGGAAGGGGTCGAGTTCGTGCGCGAGCCCGGGCCGATGAATGCCGGCACGCGCATCATCGCCTTCTTCAAGGACCCGAACGGATACGTCATAGAACTCAACGAACCCCTCGGAGAGACACAGTAAAAAGGGGGGCGGAAAGAATTCCGCCCCCTTTGATCGTTGTGGGATAACCGTCAGGCCAGTTCGGCGAGGCAGCTTTCGATGATGTCGAGACCTTCGTTGATCAGTTCGTCGCTGATATTGAGCGCGGGCAGGAAGCGGATGACGTTGCCGCGCGCGCCGCAGGACAGCAGCACCAGTCCTTTCTGGTAGGCGAGGCCCAGCAGCGATTTGGTCAGCTCCGGGTCCGGTTGATCGGCGTCGCCATTTTTGACCAGCTCCATCGCCAGCATCGCACCGTGCGCGGTACGCAGGTGACCGATGGTGTCGGGGTATTTGGCCTGCAGCGACTGGAGGCGGCCGGCGAAGACTTCCGATACGTGGCACGCGGCCTCGGCCAGGTTTTCTTCCTCGATGACGTCGATCATCGCCAGCGCCGCGGCACAACCGATGGGCGAACCGGCATAGGTGCCGCCGAGGCCGCCGGGCAGCGGCGCATCCATGATTTCAGATTTGCCGACTACCGCGGCGAGCGGGAAACCATTGGCCATGCCCTTGGCAACCGTCATCAGGTCGGGTTCGATGCCGGCGTATTCACTGCAAAACATTTTGCCGGTACGCGCGAAACCGGTCTGGATCTCGTCGACCACCAGCACGATACCATGCTCGTCGCAGAGCGCCCGCAGCGCCTGTAAGAATTCGATCGGCGCCGGGTAAAATCCGCCTTCGCCCTGAACCGGCTCGACGATGATGGCGGCGACATCGCTGGGCGCGATATCGACCTTGAACAGGTTGTCGACCGCTTTCAGCGAATCCTCCACCGATACCCCGTGATACTCGATCGGGAAAGGCGCGTGGTAAATCTCGGCCGGGAACGGACCAAACAGGTTCTTATAGGGGGTAATTTTTCCGGTCAGCCCCATTGCCAGCATGGTTCTCCCGTGAAAACCGCCATTGAAGGCGATCACGCCGCGGCGACCGGTATGCGCGCGCGCGATTTTGACCGTGTTTTCGATCGCTTCGGCACCGGTGGTGACGAAAATCGATTTTTTCTTCGATTTGCCGGGCGCCAGTTCGTTGAGCTTTTCGGCGAGCCGAACCGATGTGTCGTACGGGGTTACCATGACACAGGTATGGCTGAACCTGTTCAGTTGCTCGGAGACCGTGGCGGTGATTTTAGGATGGCAGTGACCGGCCGAGCATACGGCGATACCGGTGCCGAAATCGATATAACGCCTGCCTTCTACGTCCCAGATTTCGGAACCTGCTGCACGCTCGACAAACACGGGTGCAATATTGCCCTGACCACCCGGTACGGCATCGTTCTTGCGGGCCTGCCAGTCTTCGTTCGACAGGCTTGCAGTTTCGTTTGCGGGCATATTTACTGCGCTCATTTGTCTATACCTCCGATGCACATGTATTTGATTTCGGTGTAATCATCGAGACCATACTTCGAGCCTTCGCGACCTTGTCCCGATTCCTTGACGCCGCCGAAAGGCGCCATTTCGTTCGAGATGATACCCTCGTTGATGCCGACGATGCCGTACTCCAGGTTTTCCGCAACGCGCCAGATGCGGCCGATGTCGCGCGAGTAAAAATAGCAGGCGAGACCGAACTCGGTATCGTTGGCCATCTGGATAGCTTCTTCCTCGGTGCTGAATTTGAACAGCGGCGCGATCGGGCCGAAAATTTCCTCGCGGAAGACGCGCATTTCGCCACTGACGTTGGTCAGAATGGTGGGTTCGAAAAACTGGGTTCCAATGCTGGAGCGATTACCACCGACGACCTTGGTAGCGCCCTTGGCAACCGCGTCCGCAACGAAGGCTTCCATGTCGTTAGCCGCCTGCTCGGTAATCAGCGGTCCCACGGTAACGCCTTCCTCGGTGCCGTCGCCCATCTTGAGCCCGCCGACTGCCGTGGCCAGTTTTTCCGCGAATGCATCGTAGCAGCCTTCCTGCACCAGGATGCGATTGGCGCAGACGCAGGTCTGGCCCGCGTTGCGATACTTGCTGATCAGTGCGCCCGCGACCGCGGCGTCGAGGTCGGCGTCATCGAACACGATGAACGGCGCGTTGCCGCCGAGCTCCATCGAAGTTCGCTTGACGGTTTGCGCGCATTCGGCCATCAACTGCTTGCCGACCGGAGTCGAGCCGGTGAAGGTCAGCTTGCGCACGACCGGATTGGAAGTCAGTTCCTTACCGATGGCGGCGGTTTCCCCGGTAACCATGTTAATGACGCCGGGCGGTATACCCGCCCGCTCGGCCAGTTCGGTGAAGGCGTAGGCGGATAGCGGGGTCGCGTTGGCCGGCTTGCAGACCACGGTACAGCCGGCGGCCAGCGCCGGCGCGATCTTGCGCGTCAGCATGGCGTTGGGGAAATTCCAGGGTGTAATGCAGGCGACGACGCCCACCGGCTGCTTGATGCAAACGATGCGCTTGTCATTCGACGGCTGCGGAATGGTGTCGCCGTAAATTCGCTTGGCTTCCTCGGCGAACCACTCGATGTAGTTGGCGCCGTAGGCGATTTCGCCGCGCGATTCGGCCAAAGGTTTACCCTGTTCCATGGTCATGATCAGCGCCAGGTCCTCCTGCGCGTCCATCATCAGATTGAACCACTTGCGCAGGCAGGCGGCACGTTCCTTGGCCGTGCGTTGGCGCCATTCGACCAGGGCCTCGGCGGCGGCTTCGATGGCGCGCCGCGTCTCCGCGGTGCCGCATCTGGCGACCTCGGCGATGACTTCGCCGTTGGCGGGATTGGTAACCGGAACCGTTTCGCCGCTATCGGCGTCGACCCATTGGCCGTCGATATAGGCTTTGGTTTTCAGCAGGGCCTGGTCGGATAGTTTAATGGTCATTGGCTTATGTCCCCGGGATTTGTCGAAAAAGGAGGGAAGCATAACTATTTAACCCGGCTGCGACAACGAATTTACCGTGGTCGCCGCAAAGTTTAACGGACCCGTCGGCACTCCTCTGTTAGAATAGCGCTAGCCCGCTTAACTGGAACCGATATGCCTGATAACGGTACCGTCACCAAACGGAGTACGCGCACCAACCTGGACTTTTACCACAGTCCGACACAGTTGCGCTTCGACAGCTGGAACCGGCTCGAGGAGTACACCAGCCGGCTCCGGGAAAAGCATATGCGCAAGGCGGACGTGGCTGCCTTGTCACGAAAAATCCGGGACGCGATTACGCTACTGGAAATCATCGAAAATTACAGCGCCTTCCCGTCGCAGGAAGATTTCCAGTTGCTGTGGCAATTGTTCGACCAGAAGGACTTCGAATGACTGGCACGCATCGTTAGCCGTATCGTGCGCGCATTGACCGGTGGCACCTATCGCTCGCGTCATATCAATCTGCGAGTGCCGACCGAACTCGAAGACAAGGACGAGGCTGCCCAGTACTTCGACGAGGAACGCCATCAGCAGAGACCCTACTTCGAGGTTTTGTTTGTCGACGAAAGCGGGCAGGACGAGGCCAAGCGCCTGCGTGAAAACCTGCATGCGCTGCGCCGTCCCGAGGACCAGTTTATCTACGATATCGTCTTGGTGCCGAGTTTCGAGGACGCCCTGATCGCGGTACTTTTTAACTACAATATCCAGGCCGCGGTGATCCGCTACGGGTTCCCGCTACACTCGGTTAATCATCTCGAAATCCTGCAGCGCTACCTGGCGCGTATTGACGAGTCGGAATACGAGGACGCACTGGATATCGAGCGCGGACCGCTGCTCGGCAACTGGTTGTCGGAGTTGCGCCCGGAGCTCGATCTCTACCTGGTCACCGATGCCGCGGTCGAGGATATCGCCGGCAACGTAACCCAAAAATTTTCGCGTATTTTTTACCAGCAGGAAGATTACCTGGATTTGCACCTGAATATCCTGCGCGGTATCCAGACCCGTTACCAGACGCCTTTTTTTACCGCCTTGCGCAAATACAGCCGGCAGCCCACCGGGGTGTTCCATGCGATGCCGATTTCACGCGGTAAATCGGTGACCAAGTCTCACTGGATCAAGGATATGGCGCAGTTTTACGGCATGAATATTTTTCTCGCCGAAACCTCGGCCACGTCGGGCGGGCTCGATTCGTTACTGCAACCGCATGGCCCGATAAAGAAGGCGCAGGAACTGGCGGCGAGAGCCTTCGGTGCCAAGCGAACTTACTTCGTTACCAATGGCACTTCAACCGCTAACAAGATCGTGGTGCAGGCGCTGGTGCGGCCGGGCGATATTATCCTGGTGGATCGCGACTGCCACAAATCCCATCACTACGGCATGGTGCTGGCCGGTGCGCATGTTTGTTACCTCGATTCCTACCCCTTGAACGATTACTCGATGTACGGCGCGGTGCCGTTGAAAGATATCAAGCAGAAACTGCTGATGTATAAAAAGGCCGGGCTGCTGGACAAGGTGAAAATGCTGCTGCTTACGAACTGTACCTTCGACGGCGTGGTCTACAACGTTGAGCGCGTCATGGAGGAATGCCTGGCGATCAAACCGGGCCTGATATTCCTGTGGGACGAGGCCTGGTTCGCGTTTGCGGGTTTTACGCCGACCTATCGAAGACGTACCGCGATGGCCACCGCGCGTCGTCTGCAGGCGCGTTACGCTAGCGAAGAATATGCCAGGGAGTACGCTGACTACAGGAAGCGCGTCTCCAGGCTCAAGGACTCGGAGCTTGTCAGCGAACGCTTGCTGCCCGACCCCGACAAGGTGCGCGTTCGCTGTTACGCGACTCAATCCACGCACAAATCCCTGACTTCGCTGCGCCAGGGCTCGATGATTCACATCTATGACCAGGAATTCAGCCACAAGGTACAGGAGCCCTTCGTCGAAGCATTCATGACGCACACCTCGACTTCTCCCAACTACCAGATACTGGCGTCGCTCGATATCGGCCGCCGCCAGGTCGAACTCGAGGGCTTCGAGATGGTGCAGAAGCAGGTCGAGTTGGCGATGACGATTCGCGAACGTGTCGCATCGCACCCCTTGTTGAGCAAGTATTTCCGGTTTCTCAAACCCGGCGAAATGATTCCGGACGAGTACCGGCCGTCGGGCATCGGTTCCTATTTCGACCCGGACAAGGGCTGGGCCAGTACCCGCATGGAAGAAGCCTGGGCTACCGATGAATTTGTCATCGACCTGACACGCCTGACGCTTTACGTCGGGCTTACCGGGATCGACGGCGATACCTTCAAGAACAAGTACCTGATGGACAAGTACGGGATCCAGATCAACAAGACCTCCCGCAATACCGTGCTGTTCATGACCAACATTGGCACCACCCGCAGCTCGGTGGCGTTTTTGCTAGAAGTGCTGGTCAAGATCGCGACCGAACTGGACCAGGAACGCGAGGAAGCCAGTCGCGTGGAGCGGCGCCTGATCGATAAAAGGGTTGTTTCCCTGTCACAAGAATTGCCGCCGTTACCTGATTTCAGCTATTTTCACGCGGCCTTTGCAGCGAATTCGGCGAGCAAGGTGAAAACAGGCGAGGGCGATATTCGCCGAGCCTTCTTCCTGGCGTACGACGAAGAAAACTGCGAATACATGACGATCGACGAGGCCACGATCGGCAAGGCCATGAAATCGGGTCGCGAACTGGTTTCGGCCAGCTTCGTGACGCCTTATCCGCCGGGATTCCCGGTACTGGTACCGGGGCAGGTCGTCAGCGAGCAGATTCTTGCTTTCATCCGTGCGCTGGACGTCAAGGAAATCCACGGCTACGAGCCCGAAATCGGCCTGCAGTTATTCACCGAAGAAGCCCTGCAAAAACTCCAGCCGTAAACTATAGTCAGAAAATTCCGCTGGTTGCGTCGAGAAGCCGCAAGGAATGGGTATTGCAGCCTGGTTTCATTCTGGTAAGCGACGAGGCAATTACGATGTGCCGACAAAGGTCCGCTAATTCGATTCGTTTTGAAGCGCACAGGTCTGCCAGTCTACCCTGGCCTGGACCCGAAAAGGTCTTGTTTTCACAAATAAAATGAAAAAAATCTCATTAGTAATCAGTGATGTACTACACTTACTTCAGAGACTGTGTTAAGTTCCGCCGAAATCGATTATGCGGCGTAGCACAATTGGGCTCATTGTTTAAATAATTTATCCAGGAGTTAGTAGTTATGAGGAAAAATTTGGCTATAGTTTTTCTATCTCTAACCTTCTTAATACCAGCGGTGAGTCATGCCGCCAGGGACTATGGTCGCAGTCCGATTGACTTTGGCGGCGGGGTTTATCTCCTGCTCAAGTACGGAGAAATTACCATCGCTGACGATGTGCCCGAGGACGGGTCCGACATCAGGAATCTTGGCTTTGCCTTTGGCAAGTCTGTCAACGACGTAATTGCGATGGAATTCGAATATACCACCACCGTTAGCAAAGACGACGATTATGGTGGTACCGGTGCCAGCGCTGAGTTGGATACTGTAGGTTTTTTCGTGGTAGCCAAGTCTACGGGAGATCTCTATGGCAAGGCCAGGTTAGGCTATACCCGGGTTACCACGGATCTCGAGGATACAGCCATCATCGATTGGGGTAATAGTGATAATATCTACGGTATAGCGGCCGGGCTTGGCGCCGGGTATAAATTCATGGAGGGCGGCGCAATCGAACTGGAGTATATGCTTTACCCGAAGATTGAAGATGTCGAATTTGACTTCTCGGGCGTCGGTGGCCCCGTGTTCGAAGATGACCTGGAAGTCGATTTTGTATCGCTAAACTTCGTTTTATCGTTCGAGTAATTTCCGAACGCGTAATACCTCCGCTTACCGGATGCCCGGTAGCCAGGCAAACAGGATTAAAACTGCAGGACCGGCAACGGTTTGCTGGTGTAAACCTCGCCGTAAGACTCACTGTTATCCGGGAAGCCGTCGGGATCGATGAACTCGACGTGATACTCACGATCGTCGAAATGATCGAAGCTTAACTCCCACTGGTTGTGTGGCCAGAAATACTCGCAGGCATTGCGCCCGGGATAAAAGGCTGCATCGTAGAGCGTGCCGAAACCCCTGGCGAAGCGGGTTTGA
>JAASSH010000547.1 GCA_021767985.1 Gammaproteobacteria bacterium
CGCGCGGATGCGCAATCTTCTGCTCCATCATCGCCGCCATGTTGTCGGGCGCGGCCCACATGCCCTTGCCGATTTGCCCGTGGCCCGGCAGCCCGGTTTCGAGCCCGATGTCGACATTCCAGTCTTCGTAGGCGAGCAACCAGCGTGATGACTTGATTTCGTTCTTCGGGATAACCGCATCGGCTTCCATACTGGTGTGGATCTCGTCGCCGGTACGGTCGAGAAAACCGGTATTAATGAAAACCACGCGATCGCTGGCGGCCCGGATACATTCTTTCAGATTGACCGTGGTGCGGCGCTCCTCGTCCATGATGCCGATCTTGAGGGCGCCAGGGTCGATACCGAGCGCCTGCTCGACCATGGCAAACAGCTGCACCGCGGCCGCGACCTCTTCCGGCCCGTGCATCTTGGGCTTGACGATATAGACACTGCCGGTACGGCTGTTGCTGAATTCGCCGTTACCGAGCAAATCGTGCTTGGCGGCAAGCGCGGTGACCATCGCGTCGAGAAAGGTTTCCGGCACTTCCTCGCCGTCACAGGTGACCGCATCGGTGTACATATGGGTGCCGACATTGCGCACGAACATCAGGCTGCGCCCCGGCAGTCGAAAACTCTCGCCACGCGGAGAGAGGTACTCGGGATCGGGATTCAGGCTGCGTTCCAGCGCCTCGTCGCCGCGCATGACCGTGGTCTTGAGATCGCCCTTCATCAGGCCCAGCCAGTTGCGGTAAACCCGCACCTTGTCTTCCGCGTCGACCGCGGCCACCGAGTCCTCGCAATCCATGATGGTGGTAATCGCCGACTCGATGCGCACGTCGTAGATATTGGCCAGGTCGCCCTGGCCGATGTAATAGCCCTCACCGATCAGCAGTTCGATGTGCAGATTGTTGTGCCGAAACAGGATCGCGCTGGGTTCGTTCGGATCACCGCGATATCCGGCGAAACATTCGCGCCAGCCGAGTTCGGTTTTGCTGCCGTCTCCCATCACCGCGACCAGCTTGCCCGAGGTCACCTGGTAGCGGATCACGTAGCTGTGACTGCCGACCGCGAGCGGCACCGCCTGGTCGAGAAAATCGCGCACGTAGCGAATAACCTGCTGACCGCGCACCGGGTTGTATTTCGCGGTTTTCTTGCAGCCCTCGACTTCGAGAATGATATCGGTGCCATACAGCGCATCGTAGAGACTGTACCAGCGGGCATTGGCCGCGTTGAGCGCATAGCGCGCGTTGTCTACCGGCACCACGAGTTGCGGACCGGCAATGACGCCTACCTCGTCGTCGACGTTTGGCGTGGTGACCTTAAACTCGCCACCTTCCGGCACCAGGTAACCGATTTCCTCCAGATATGCCTTGTATTCGGCGGCATCGATCTGTCCAAAATGGTTCTTGTGCCAGGCGTCGAGTTTGGCCTGGATATCGTCTCGCAGCTGCAGCAGGCGGCGGTTATCGGGACCCATTTTCTGGTTGATGTCGGCAAAGGCCTGCCAGAATCCGGCGCTATCGACGCCGGTCCCGGGCGCTACATCTTTGTCGACTAGATCGTACAGGGCGCGGTCGACGCTAAGACCGCTGATTTCAACTCGGCTGCTCATCGGTATTACTTCCAGTTATTGTTTTAATCGGGAGCTCGCTCCCGTATTTCAGCCCCGCAGTATATCCCGACAACCGAGGAAAACCAGTGACGAGTGCCTAATTATTGGGAAGCTTTATAGGCAGGTTTAAACACTCTGGGGCATCGCCACCGCCTTGAAACGGCGCTGCCTGAGCGCCCATACGGTGTTCAGCGCGAGGGTCGACAGCACGATGGAACCGCCGACCAGGGTATAGATACCGGGTTTTTCCCCAAGCGCCAGCCACACCCAGACCGGCCCCAGCACCGATTCCAGCAACAATAGCAGGCCGACCTCGGGCGCCGGAATATAGCGCGGGCCGATAAACATCAGCGCGCTGCCGAGCGGCAGCATGTAGATCCCCATGATCAGCAAATAGCCCAGATCGGATTGCGTTATCGACAGCGGTGCGGCCAGCGGTAACACCAGCAACGCGGTCAGTATGCCGCTACAGGATATCGCCGCAAAGGTCGAGGCGTCCGGAAAGCGGCGCACGAAACTGAAGCCGCAGGCAAGAAAAAAGGAGCCCAGCAGCGCAACCATATCGCCCAGACGGCTGCTCGCATGATCGTCACTGCCCGTTGCGATGACGGCAATGCCGAACGCGACGAGCCCGATCGCGATCAGCGTGCGGCGTTCGATTTTCTCTTTTAGCAGCACGCGACTGATGATGGCAGCGAACAGGGGAGTCGTGCTGAGGATAATCAGGGTATTGGCGACGCTGGTATGGGTGATCGCAAAAATGAACGAAATCGTGCCCAGCGAATAGGCGACGACCTTTAACAGCGCGGCGCCCTTCAGGGTTTTATATTGTTGCCAGACGCGATTCGGGCAGGTGAAACCGAGCACCAGCCACATACCGAACGACAGCAACAGCGCACGCCAGAAAATCATGGTCCAGTGGTCGGCGACGATAAGACGCGTCAGCAGGCCGTCCGGTGAAATGATAAGGACGCCGCATGCCGTAATCAGCAGGCCTTTTGCATGAGTCGATAACATGCCCGGAATTCTATGGCTATTCGGAGATCTTCGCCCGCACTTTTTCGCGTGGCGCCGAAGC
>JAASSH010000548.1 GCA_021767985.1 Gammaproteobacteria bacterium
CAATATCAGCCACTGTCGCCTGCGCGGCCGCTCGTCACTGTACCGCAGCGCTGCCCTCGGAGATCTTCCCCAGGACGATTACATCAATGCGATCGCCCGTATCGAAACCGGCCTCGAGCCGCTGGCGCTGTTACTCGAACTGCAGGCGATAGAACACGCCTATTACCGCAACCGCCACAACGAACAGCGCTGGGCGCCGCGCACGCTGGACCTCGACATTGTTCTGTTTGGCAATCGCCAGATCGACGATAGCCACCTGGTCGTCCCGCACCCGGAGTTCACGCAGCGTCGCTTCGTACTCGAACCGATGTTCGAGATCGATGGCGATCGCTTCATTGCCGGATACGGCAGCCTGAGCTACCTGATCGATCAGGCACCGGCGCTGGCGATGGAAAAACTGGAGCGGCTCGATGGCTGAGCATTTTCGCTACCTTGTCATCGAAGGCCCCATCGGGGTCGGCAAAACCAGCCTGGCCAACAAGCTGGCGGTTGATTTCGGCAGCGAGCTGCTGCTCGAGAAAGCCGAGGAAAATCCCTTCCTGGCAAGTTTCTACCAGAATCCGCGGCAGTACGCGCTGTCGGCGCAACTGCATTTTCTGCTGCAGCGCGCGCAGCAGGTGCAGGACTTTCGCCAAAGCGACCTGTTTCACGGCTCCTACATTGCCGACTTCATGGTCGACAAGGATCGGCTGTTTGCGCAAATGACGCTGAACCAGGACGAACTTGCACTCTACGAGCAAATCTATACGCATCTGACCCTGGATGCCCCGCGCCCCGACCTGGTAATTTACCTGCAGGCGCCGGTCGAAGTCCTGCGCGAGCGCATCGTCCGTCGCGGCATCGATTACGAGCAGCAAATCCACGACGAATACCTGCTGCGACTGTCAGAATCCTACACCCGTTTTTTTTACGATTACGACGACAGTGCCCTGCTCACCGTGAACACCCAGTCGGTCGACCTGATCAATAATGCCGAGGATTACCAGGCAATCCTCGAGAAAATCAATGACATCCATTCTGGACGCCATTATTTCAATCAGTCATCATTCGCCCTCTAACCCTGGTTTCGTATGTATATTCCCAAACCCCTGGACGACAAGGTCACGATACCGCACCTGAAAAAACTGAAGCAGGAAGGCGAGAAGTTCGCCTGCCTGACGGCTTATGACTACAGCTTTGCCGGCCTGGTCGAAGACTGCGGCGTCGAGGTCGTGCTGGTCGGGGATTCGCTCGGCATGGTCATTCAGGGGCACGACACCACGATCCCGGTCACGCTGGACGACATCTGCTATCACGGCAGGGCGGTCGCGGCGGGCCTGCAGAACGCCATGCTGATGCTGGACATGCCTTTCGGCTCGCTCAATTCACCGCAGCAGGCGATCGACAACGCCAGCTACCTGCTGAAGCAGACCCAGGCGCAGGTGGTCAAGCTCGAGGGTGGCCAGACCCAGCTGAAGACGGTCGAAACCCTGGCCAAGTTCGGTATCGCCAGCTGCTCGCATCTCGGACTGCAGCCGCAAATGGTGCACAAGATGGGCGGCTACCGCGTCCAGGGCAAGGCCCGGAGCGCGGCCGAGGAAATGCTGGCCACCGCGCGAGATCTCGAAGCTGCCGGCACCGACCTGCTGCTGCTGGAATGCGTGCCGTCCAGCCTCGCCGCCGAGATCACGCAGGCGCTGGAAATCCCGGTGATCGGTATCGGCGCGGGCGTCGACGTCGATGGCCAGATCCTGGTACTGCAGGACGTGCTCAACGTCACCGCCGGCAAGAAGCCCAAGTTTTCCAAGAACTTCATGCAGGGCCAGTCGAGCATCCAGGCTGCGATCAAACGCTATGTCAGCGAGGTCAAGCGCAGTCAGTTCCCGGACCAGTCGCACACCTTTTCCTGAGAATCATTCCATGTACCAGGCCACCAGCGTTATCGAACTGCGGCAATACGTGCAGCACTGGAAGGATCACGGCCACTCGATCGCGTTCATTCCGACCATGGGCAACCTGCACGCCGGGCATATGTCATTGATCGAAAAGGGGCAGTCGCTGAGCGATCGAACCATTTGCAGCATTTTCGTCAATCCGATGCAGTTCGGGCCGAACGAGGACTGGGACCACTACCCGCGCAGCCTGGAAGCCGATCTCGAGCAGCTCGAGGCTATCGGCTGCGACCTGGTTTACCTGCCGACGGCGTCGGAGCTTTATCCCGACGGCCTCGACAAGATCAGCCAGGTGCAGGTCACCGACCTGACGGAAAACTACGAGGGCGCGCACCGCCCGGGTCATTTCACCGGCGTCGCGACCGTGGTATTGAAGCTGTTCAACATCGTCAGGCCCGACGTCTCGGTGTTCGGCAAGAAGGACTATCAGCAATACCGCGTCATCAGCAAGATGGTGCAGGACTTCAATCTCGAGGTTCAGATCATAGGCCAGGAAACCACGCGCGACGCCTCGGGCCTGGCCACCAGCTCGCGCAACCAGTACCTCGACGCGGCGCAGAAGAAAACCGCCGCCGGGATTTATCAACAGTTGCAGCAAACCGCGACAAAAATCGAACAGGGAGAGCGGGATTTCGGAAGCCTGGAGCAGGCTGCGATCGAGAATCTCGATGCTGCCGGTTTCGCAACCGACTATTTCAAGATCTGCAATGCCGAAACCCTGTTGCCGGCGAGATCGGA
>JAASSH010000549.1 GCA_021767985.1 Gammaproteobacteria bacterium
GAGGTAGGGCTGCTCGCGCAGAATTCGGTTGATGCGTGAAATGGCATCGGCGGTCTCGCCGCGATGCCGCGATGCGATCTCGACGACGAGCGCATTGAGCAGGACGTTCACCGACGAGGTCGCATTGTTGAAACTCATGCCGTGACTCGACACAACGAGGGCGTCGTGCGCAAGTGCAACCGCTGGTGCCGTCGTCTTGTCGGTCACAACAACGGTCGGTACGCCCTTGTCACGCGATTCCTCCAGCACTTCCAGCGTCTGCCTCGAGTAAGGCGGGAACGAGAAGGCGAGCACCAGGTCACTGGGGCGAAGAACCACGAGTTGCTCCCGCGGCGATGTGTAGCGTGTTGCAAGGCAGGTCGAACGCAGGCCGTGCTCCGTGAAAAGATACGCCGCGAGATCGGCCAGGTACGCCGAGATGCCGAGCCCGAATGTGAAGATGTGGTCGGCTTTGAAGAGCGACGCGGCGACGTGGCGAAAGATGGCCTGGTCGATGTTGTCGAGCGTGCGTTCGATGTTGTGCTGCTCGAGCTTGCCCATGGCCCGCAGAAAGTCCTTGTCGCCATCGCTGCTATTCGCGATGTCGTAGTCGACGTTGCTTGCCTTCATTTCCTCGCGCGCGAGGTCGACAAGCGCTTCCTTGAGATCGCTGTAGCCGCTGTAACCGATACGCTGACAGAAGCGCACGACCGTGGCCTCCGACGCCCCGGTGCGCTCGGCGAGTTCCGGAACCGAGAGAAACGGGATCTCCTGCAAGTGATCGAGAAAATACTCGGCGATTACGCGTTGCTGGGGCGACAGGGAGCCGACGTGGTCGACGATGCGCTCCCTCAAGCCGCGATCATTGCCGGGGTCGTTCGTCGTTGACGCTGAAAGTTTCATTCAGCAATGCTAAATGAAATAATCTTTTCACACAAGAGGCTAGGCAAACATTATGTTTTATATAGAAATACTGGGAGGGTTTGGCCCGAATCAGCCACAGATGAAACCAGTCATTCAAGATGACAGGGCTGTGGACAGCTCTTTGGCAGCTCCTCCCTGAACAGTTGCGCCAGGGCCTCGATGTTGGCGAGGCCGGGATAGTTGGGTCGAATTGCAATGGCGAGCTGGCGGTGCGGCCCCGGCTCTTCGAGCGGAATGCTTGCAAGCTCGGGGTTCTCGCTGACCAGCTGCTGCATCGCGATTTCCGGTACCAGCGTGGATCCCATTTGTCCTGCCACCAGCTGGATCAGGGTCGAGAGACTGGTGGCACTGAAGCTATGCGTGGAGATGTTTTCCAGTTTGCAGGCCGAGAGCGCATGCTCGGTCAGGCAGTGTCCGTCCTTGAGAAGCATCAGGTGCGTTCGAGCCAGGTCGTCGATACCGGCTTGCTGAATGTCCGCGTTTTCGTCGGCGGCGTGGACAATCCAGAGCAGGTCTTCCTGCCAGAACGGAAACGTCAGCAGCCCGTCACAATCGTAGGGCAAGGCGATGATCGCCGCGTCGAGTGCGCCGCGGCGCAGCCGATCCAGTACTTCAGCCGACTCGCCCTCGAGAATGTCCAGTTGCAGTCTCGGAAACCTGTCCTGCAACGCGGGTAATACGCGAGGTAGCAGGTACGGGCCGATCGTGGGTATGACGCCGAGCGACAGCGGTGTGCTGAGTGGCTTCCGCTGCGATTCCGCGAGCTTCATCAGGTCTTCCATTTGCAGCTCGATTGACCGCGCGCGCTCTAGTACCTGCTGCCCCAGCGGCGTGACGAGCACCTTGCGGTTGTCGCGCTCGAAAACCTGGAAGCCCAGCTGCTTTTCCATTTCCGAGAGCGCGGTACTGAGCGCCGACTGCGAAATATTGCAGTCCTCGGCCGCGGATAGTGCGTATAAGGGGCCATTATGTCAGGCGCGAAACCGTTGGAGCGAGCTGAGGCCGGCTGAAACCGGGCCGACGACGGCAGATAGAGGACGCCGTCGTGCGGAGCCGGTCCGACCGCTCGTCGTTCAGGCACGTGAATCTTTCCCTTTCACCCGGAAAGGCCGACGCGTCACGGCGCAAGCCAAACCCCGCCCGTCCCGGCACTGTGGCCCGGGTGGTGACGAACAAAACGAAGCGATCAGACCCAGCGATCGCCCTGTGGCGGCGCTCGGCTCGGATGCGCCGGATCGACGGGCTCCGCAGTATGGCGGAGATGTTCCAGAATCCGCTCAATCACTGCGGGTTGCTCGATGCTGGCGATGACACGCAAGTGCCCACCGCACTGCCGACAGGTCTCGATATCAATCGCGAACACCCGCTTGAGGCGTTGCGCCCAGCTCATCGCCCGTTGCCCATCGACGACCGATGGCTCATTGGACTCCATGGCCTTGCCGGCAGCAGCCGCGCGCGTTTTAGGCACGATCTGCGCCCGGTCGCGGCTCGCCGGCGCGAACACGCCATGGTACCGGGTCAGGTGCGCGCGGGGTTTTGGCACCAGCGCGACGAGGCGCGCACTAAAGTCCTCGGGCTCAAAGATCACGTGCGTGGTGCCATCGCGATACGGCGTCTTTAGCGCATAGCGGACGTTGCCGCCCCGGGTCAGCGACAAGCGCTCGGTCGCGACCGGTGGTCTCGAGACGTACCGTGCCAGGCGCTCGACCTTGTCCCGCTGCGAGGCCTTCGCGGCGATGCCCGCATGCAGCGAAAACCCTGA
>JAASSH010000550.1 GCA_021767985.1 Gammaproteobacteria bacterium
AAACCGTATCGTGCTGGCACGATTCAAGGACGGCTACGGCCCGGTTGGCGCCTACTTCCTGCACCTGAAGACTTACACTCAGAACTGTAACGGTGAAGAGTACGAATCGAAGTGGTTCCCCGACCTGCAAAAAATGGTCGGCAAGGAATACCTGGATCCGGAAGTTTCGCACCTGACCCATCGGCCGATACCGACCTGCCTGCGCAACCACGCGCTGATCTCCGAGGTAAATGCCGGCCGCGGTCCGATCCACATGGTTACGATGGAAGCCTTCCAGGATCCGCACCTGGAAGAGATCGGCTGGCACAACTTCCTCGGCATGACCGTCGGCCAGGCCGTATTGTGGGCCGCAACCGATGTCAATCCGAAGTACGAGAACCCGGAACTGACGACTTCCGAGCCCTACGTCATGGGTTCGCACGCGACCGGCAGTGGCGCCTGGTGCTCCGGCCCGGAAGATCTATCTCCTCCCGAGTACTTCTGGGGCTACAATCGAATGACCACGGTCGAAGGCCTGTTCGGTGCCGGCGACGCCGTAGGCGGCACGCCGCATGCATTCTCCTCCGGTTCGTTTACCGAGGGCCGCCTGGCTGCCAAGGCCGCTTGTAAATACATCGACGATGGCAAGGCCGAGGGTATTCGCATTTCCCAGGAGCAGATCGATCGCCGCAAGGAAGAGATCTTCAAGCCGATGGAACACTACAAGGTTTACCGCAACGAGATCGTTGCCGGTACGGTTAGCCCGAACTACATCAACCCGCGCCAGGGCCTGGATCGCCTGCAGAAGCTGATGGACGAGTACGCCGGTGGTGCCACGGTTAACTACATGACCAACGACAAGCTTTTGCACATCGGTCTGAAGAAATTGAAGCTGCTCGAAGAAGACCTCGAGAAGGTTGCCGCGAAGGACATCCACGAACTGCTGCGTGCCTGGGAACTCAAGCATCGTCACCTGGCTTCCGAGTCCGTCGTGCAGCATACGCTGTTCCGCAAGGAAACCCGCTGGCCGGGTTACTACTACCGCGGCGATGCGCTGAAACTGGATGACGAGAACTGGCACGTACTGACCGTGTCCCGTCGCGATCCGGAGACCGGCGAATACACCATGGAAAAAGCGCCTTGCTACCACATCGTGGACGACGATCAGTCCTCCGAGGTTGCGTAAGCATCACGAGTGATCGCACGGGACGGTAGCGGCTGAGGGCCGGGCCTGAACCGGCCCCGGTTCATTGAACCTTAGCCATCCAGGGAGGCGTCATCGATGCCTCCCGGACCATAAATAGATCAACATGACTGTTGATCTTTTTTTTATACAGCGCTGCTGTCTGATAATATCCCTGTCCCCTCGGGGACACAGAAGCGTTGACGACTAACGCTGGTTTATTCTAGAGAGCTGGTATGAACATTATTGACAAGACCGATGAGGAGCTGCAGGAAATCGCCTTTGCGTTGTGGGATGACCTGATCAAGTACTCCAACAAGGGGCAGTATGGAAAATTCATTCGCAACTTTTCCTATGACCTGTTGCTCGGTCTCAACGAGGTTGAAGTCGGCAAACAATTTGTCAAGAGCGAGTTGACCCGAAACCTTTCGCCTGAGTACGATTTTCTTGGCTTTATCCGTCGCGGCGAGCACGTGACCTGCCTGTTCAGGGTGCGCAGCACCAAGAAAGAAGGCGAATGGCTGGGGCGCATGGTCATCGGTTATGAGAGAGGCGAAGTCAAGATTTTCGCCGCCGCCATTTTCTAAAGGTTAATTAGAGATGAGTAAAGAGATAATTGAAGACGGCAAGTATGTCGAGCTGACCTACAAGGTGATCGACCAGAAATCCGGCGCCGTACTGACACAGGTGGAGTTCCCGCTCGGCTACGTGCACGGCACAAACGAAATACTGGCGCCCGCGGTCATGGCGGAGCTGGAAGGAAAAGCGGCCGGCGAGGTGATAGAGGTGCCCATCGACTGCAACCAGATATACGGACCGCGTGACGAGTCCCTGGTGATTACCGATCGACTGCAAAACGTTCCCGAAGAGTACCATGAGGTCGGCATGTCGATCCTGATGGAGAACGACCGGGGCCAGACCAAGACTTTCCTGGTTACCCGGGTCGATAAAACATCGATAACGATCGATGGCAACAATCCGCTGTGTGGGCGCGAAGTCATCTTCCGCCTGGAAATATTGCTGGTGCGCGATGCGACCGACGAAGAAATCCAGTATGGCGGCAAGGTTGAACAGGGACCCGATGTCGAAGGCGTCACCCAGGTGCCGATTCAATAATCAATCCGGTTTCGAGAGAGTCATGCTTGAACAAACTGCCTTAGCCGACGGCGAAGAGTGTCGCTTCTGTCTATCCAAGCCCGGACGTCGCAACATGATCTGGGGGAAATACGGCTTTGCCGCCTGGGATCGGCATCCGGCAAGTCCGGGGCATTTCCTCGTCGTCCCGTACCGGCACATTTCCGATTACTTCGATATCACTGACGAGGAACGCGAAGAACTGTGGCAGCTTGTCGCCGAAGGCAAGAAAATGGCCGACGAAGAGTATCAGCCCGACGGATATAATATCGGCATCAACGTCGGTCTCTGGGCCGGGCAATCGATACCCCATCTGCATATCCACGTCATTCCCCGCTACAAGGGGGATGTGGAAAATCCCAAAGGCGG
>JAASSH010000551.1 GCA_021767985.1 Gammaproteobacteria bacterium
CAAGATGGCACTCAGTACAAGACTCTCGCGGCTGTTCGAAGCCGATTTTCACGCGGTGCTCGATCGCATCGAGGAACCCGACCTGCAGCTCAGGCAGGCAGTACGCGAAATGCAGTTCGCGCTCGACCAGGACCAGCAGCGGTTAAAGCTGTTACAGCACGAGGCCGAGCAGCTGGCCAATGCCGCGACCGAGCTGACGACCAGTCTCGCGGGTTACGACGAAGAACTCGACATATGCCTCGCCGCGAACAAGGACGACCTGGCGCGCGACCTGGTACGCCGCAAGCTGGCCGCCGACAGGCAGCTGCAGGCGGTAATAAATCAGTCCGCCGGAATCGACGCGCAGCAACAGCGTCTGGCGAGTGAAATCGACGAGCAAAGCCAGCAGCTGACCAGCATGCAGCAAAAGCTGGAACTGCTGGTCAGCGAAGATAATCCGCTCGCGCGCGAATTCAATCACGTCGACACGATCCGTAGCGAAGAAATCGAGATTGCGCTGCTGCGTGAAAAACAGCGGAGGGAAAAGTCATGAAGACTCCCGGAATCATCGACGGTGTCGTCGTCGCGCTCGTGATCAGCCTGGGCGCGGCCGTCGCCAACCTGCTGCTGGGCAGTTTTATCGGCTACGGCACGCTGTTCAACGTGATCCTGCTGGCGGCGACGCTGACTTACCTGCTGTACCTGTTCAGGCGCAGCAGCACCCGCGTCGGGCGCGTAGTCATGCTCGCCGGCTGGGGCACGATCAGCCTGGCCGGCTGGTGGTTCGACCTGTTGCTGTTCGAGCAGGTACTGATTCAGGCTGGTTTCATCTGGCTCGTGCGCGCCCTTTACTTTCACGGTTCGCTATTTTCCGCGGCACTCGACTTCGGGCTGGTATCCGCCGGCCTCGCGGTGGGCGCCTGGGCCATGGTCAATACCGGCAGCCTGGCAGCGGCGCTGTGGAGTTTCTTCCTGCTGCAGTCGCTGTTTTGCTGGATTCCGGACCTGAGTCGCAAGCAAGGCGACGAGGCCTGTTACGGCCGGTCCGATCACGCCGCGTTTCAATCCGCGCACCGCGTCGCGCTCGACGCCGTGCGCAAACTTACCCAACCCTAACCCCGGAGACAATCCAATGAAAAATCCAGACTTCAATCCCGGAATAATCGCACTCGTGCTGATCATCGCGACCGCGACCGGCATCGCGCTATCCCCGATGATGAAACAGGCGCAGGCGATTCAAAACACCCAGAACACGGCCGTGCCGTCCGGGCAAAGCCACAGCATCGAGGTCGTGTTCATTCTCGACACCACCAGCAGCATGAGCGGCCTGATCCAGGCGGCTAAGGAAAAAATCTGGTCGATCGCGACCACGATGGCCTCGGCCCGGCAGAATCCGGATATCAGGATGGGGCTGGTCGCGTTCCGCGACCGCGGCGACGCTTATATCACGCGCGTTTACGACCTGTCCGAGGATCTCGATTCGATGTACGCCAGCCTGATGGACTTCCGCGCCGAGGGCGGTGGCGACGGCCCGGAG
Source organism: Gammaproteobacteria bacterium (assembly GCA_021767985.1). Lineage (GTDB taxonomy): Bacteria > Pseudomonadota > Gammaproteobacteria. Next base: position 1,517 of record JAASSH010000551.1, read on the forward strand.
AGCGTCAACCAGGCCCTGTACGACGCAATCCACAAGGTTTCGTGGAGCCAGGACGACAATGTCTACAAGGTGGCTTTCCTGGTCGGCGACGCACCTCCGCACATGGATTACAACAACGACGTCAAGTACCCGGTGACGCTGGCCGCCGCCAAGCGCAAGGGCATCGTCGTCAATACTATCCAGAGCGGACAACACCAGTACACGCGCCCGACCTGGCAGCAAATCGCAGCGCTCGGCCAGGGCGAGTATTTCCAGGTCGAGGATTCGGGCAACGCGGTTGCCGTGGCAACCCCGTTTGACGAAAAACTGACGGAACTGGCGTCCGAACTCGAGAAAACCCGCATTTACTACGGCGACGAGGATGCCCGCGAAAAGCAAAAGGCCAGGCTCGACGCCAACGCGAAGCTGCGCGAGGAATTGTCTACCGAGGCCCTGGCCCGCCGCTCGGCCTATAACGCCACGGCCAGCGGTAAGAAAAACTTTCTCGGCGAAAGCGAACTCGTCGACGCCGTCACTTCGGGGCGGGTCGAGCTGGACGAGATCAAGCGCGAGGACTTGCCGGCGAGCATGCAGATGATGGCGCCGGCCGAGGCCATGAGCGTGATTACCGAACAGGCCGAGCGCCGCGATGCATTGCAGCAGCAGATCAGGGAACTGTCTGAATCGCGTAACCGCTTCATCAAGGAAAAGGTCGACGCCGAGGGCGGCGCCGATGATTCACTGGATGAAAAGATCTACCGCGCGGTAAAGGACCAGGCGGCATCGGTGGGAATCACCTACGAGGCCGACAGCGCGAAGTATTAGAACAGGGTAATCCCTGAATGCAGGATCGTCCCCTTGCAACCGGGGACCTTGATACGAAGCATCATTTCAAGATCCCGGATAACCGCTGAAGCGGTTTCCGGGATGATCTGAAAATTCCTCAAGACCTGGCCCGCGATATATTAGCGCACTGCTTTTAGCGGGCCTTTTTTGATTCCGCCGTCGCGCAGAATCAGGTACAACTCGTGAATCAGGCGCTCGTTGGTCTGGATTTCGAGCCATTTGTCCTTCGGTACCCGGCGCTTGACCAGCTCGCGCACGACCTTGAGCGTAAACGAATCGCTCTCGAGGTTGGGGTCGGGGTGGCCCGCGCTGATGTTCTG
>JAASSH010000147.1 GCA_021767985.1 Gammaproteobacteria bacterium
AGCAGGTTTTCGTATAGCGGGCTGTGCCGCATTTCTTTTTCGGCAAGTTCGATATCGACGTCGTCGCTTTCCAGCGTGCGCACCTGGCGCGCGATTTCCGCGAGCGTCATCGGCGGGCTGTCCACCAGCGGTACGTCGAGCATGCTGATCACCGAATCGACCTGTTCCAGCGCGGTCAATTCGTCGCGCAGACGCGTTATATCGGACCGCACGTCCGTGCTGAATAGCTCTTCCTGCGGGCTGTAAGTCACGATCAGAAAATCGTCGGAGCCGTATTGTTCGCGGATGCTGCGGTAGTATTTCAGGCTGGCGTCGTTTTCCAGCACCAGCGAATCGGCCGAGGCGTCGAGTTCGAATTCGGGAATGAACAACAGGAAGTAGACGACAACGATTGTCAATCCGATCAGCGTTACCAGGGGCTGTTTCAAAACCAGTCGGTCGTATGCGGCAACCAGGTTGGCAAGCATTTACTATTTTCCCTTTTCTAACGACGCGTAGGAGCGATTGGAGAAACGGCGATACCCCCACTGGTATTGCGCCAGGTTTTCACGCACCAGCGCTTCGATCTGGTCGTTCATGTACTGGGCGCTACTGGCCTCTTCACCAGCCAGCAGCGCGGCGTCGAGCGGCCGAATCGATAGGTTGAACTCCCCCGTGGGCGTGCTTCGACATACTGCCGCGATAAACACGTCGCAGTCTACCTTAGTGCACAGATTTTGCACCAGGGTCGTGGTGGGTGCGCTGACGCCGAAAAAACTGGAGTCGATACGCGCCTTGTTCCCGCCGGGTTTCTGGTCCGGCAGGATCATCAGGCTGCCGCCCTGCTTCATGCCGAGCAATAGCTGGCGTAAGCCATGTTTCTTGGTTGGCACCAGGGTGCCGCCGCTGCGTGCTCGCGCCTGCTTGACGAACTGATCCAGTACTTTGTTTTTGCGGCGCTTGTACATCATGATCGGTTGGTAGTGCTTTCCCAGCCAGACGGCCAGCGTCTCCCAGCTACCCAGATGCGGTGCAATCACGATTCGGGCACGTTCGCTGGTTTCGAATTCGGCGCAGATTTCCGTCGACGTAATGCACTCGAGCACGCGTTCTACCGGCCAGCACCAGACCGCCGCCAGCTCGGTCATGGCGTAGCAGGTATGGCGCATCGATTCTCGGAATAGCTGTCGCTGCTCCCGCGCTTCGAGATCGGCGAAACACAGACTGATATTTAAACGCATCTGCCGCGAGATCTGGTTCGGGGTAACACGCAAGACCAGGGCGATCGCCTCGGCAAGCCGGTACTGCGTGCGCAGCGAGAAATGCGACAGCAGTTCGAGGCAATGCTGAATGGCCGGCTTGCTCAAATTATTGTGATTGCTCGATCTTGGCCCAGCTATCGCGCAGCGTCATCGTGCGATTGAAAATCGGGTTGTCGCTGGTCGAGTCGTAGTCGCTGATGAAATAACCCAGGCGTTCGAACTGGTAGGCGACCGGGTTGTCGGTCAAGTCGATCGTGGGCTCGAATTTGGCGTTGTCCATGACGATCTTGGATTCGGAATTGAGCGCCTGGTGGAAATCCGCCGCCGCGCCGGGATTCGGCATGGTGAACAGACGATCGTAGAGATTAACCGTGGCATCGATCGCGTGACGTGCGCTGACCCAGTGAATCGTGCCCTTGACCTTACGCCCGTCCGGGCTGCTGCCGCCACGGCTTTCGGGATCATAGGTACAGATCAGCGACTCGATTTCACCAGCGGCGTTTTTAACGACTTCCTTGCAGGTGATGTAGTAGGCAAAGCGCAGACGCACTTCGCGCCCGGGGCTCAGGCGGAAGAACTTGCGCGGCGCGTCTTCCATGAAGTCGTCGCGCTCGAGGTAAATTTCGCGCGAGAACGGCACTTCGCGAGTACCCAGCTCCGGCTTTTGCGGGTGGTTGGCGCCGTCGAAGAATTCTTCCTGGTCCTCGGGGTAATTCTCGATCACGACCCTGAGCGGATTGATTACCGCCATGCGCCGCAGCGCGCGCGCGTTCAAATCGTCGCGCAGCGCCGTCTCGAGCACGCCCATTTCGATCGTGCTGTTCTTCTTGGTGATGCCGATCATGTCGCAGAAATTAACGATGGATTCCGGGGTGAAACCGCGCCGGCGCATGCCCGAGATCGTCAGCATGCGGGGGTCGTCCCAGCCGCTGACGTGGCCCTCGGTGACCAGCGCGTTGAGCTTGCGCTTGCTGGTCAGCGAATACTCGAGCTGCAGCCGCGCAAACTCGATCTGGACCGGTCGCGACGGGGTTTCGAGGTTGTCGAGAATCCAGTCGTAGAGCGGGCGATGATCTTCGAACTCGAGCGTGCACAGCGAATGGGTAACGCCCTCGATCGAATCCGACAGGCCGTGGGTGAAATCGTACAGTGGGTAGATACACCAGTCGTCGCCGGTATTGTGATGGGTAACGTGCCGAATCCGGTACAGCACCGGGTCGCGCATCTTGATGTTGGGAGAGCTCATGTCGATCTTGGCGCGCAGCACGTGCTCGCCGTCGGCGTACTCGTCGTTTTTCATCGCTTCGAACAGCTGCAGGTTTTCCTCGACGCTGCGGTCGCGGTAGGGGCTCTCGTTACCGGGTTCCGTCAGCGTGCCGCGGTTGGCGCGGATCTCATCGGCGCTCTGGCTGTCGACATAGGCCTTGCCCTGCCTGATCAAATCGATTGCGAAGTCGTAAAGCTGGCCGAAATAATCCGAGGCGAACGGGTTGCTGTGCCATTCGAAACCGAGCCACTGGACGTCGCGCCGGATCGAGTCGATGTATTCCTGTTCCTCCTTTTCCGGGTTGGTATCGTCGAAGCGCAGGTTGCAGTAACCGTTGTAGTCGCGCGCGATGCCGAAGTTGAGGCAAATCGACTTGGCGTGCCCGATATGCAGGTAACCGTTGGGCTCCGGCGGGAATCGCGTGACGATGGTATTCATCTTGCCGGCTGCGAGGTCGGCATCGATGATATCGCGGATAAAATTGGAACTGTCGCTGGCTTCAGCGCTGGAATCGGACATTGGGTAATCTGCATCGAAATCGAATCGCCGGATTTTAACCGATACGCAGGCAAAGCTGAATCGCTTTACCCGGCGCTGATTTATCTAAAACCTGGATGTCATCCCCGCTTTCGCGGGGATGACGCGTTATTGAGGATACCTGAACGGTTTTATCGGAAGTAATTGTGCTGCAATCTGTCATTTCGTTGCGGCGGGAAGATTCGCAGATAGGCTACAATGACCGCTGACATTATACCGGGAGCAAGACATGCCACGTTTCAATCGACTTTTAATCACCGGCGCCGCGGGCAACCTCGGGCGCGAACTGCGGCGCGGGCTTGAGCCGCTCGCGACAAATCTGCGCATCACCGACCGGGTCGACATGGAAGCCTTCGGCGAACACGAGGAAGTCATGCCCTGCGAGCTGGGTGATTTCGACGCGGTTAGCGCCGTAGTCAAGGGCTGTGATGCGATCGTGCATTTCGGTGCCGCACCGGTTGAGCGGCCTTGGGAAGAGGTGCTCGAAAGCTCGATCAAGGGCGGTTACAACGTCTACGAGGCCGCGCGTCGGCACGGCATCAAGCGTATCGTTTACGCCAGCTCGATCCATGCCGTCGGCTACGAACGCCGTGAAGCAGGCGCGGATACCGATACCCCGCATAACCCGGACACGCTTTACGGCGTGTCAAAATGTTTCGTCGAAGACCTGGGTAAGATGTATTTCAACAAGTTCGGCATCGAGTCGGCCATGTTGCGCATCAACTCCTGTTACGAAAAACCGGCCGACCGCCGGCACCTGGCGACCTGGCTGAGCTTCGGTGACCTGGTGCACCTGGTGGAGCGCTGCCTGGTTTCGGAGCGTATCGGCTACACCGTGGTTTACGGCATCTCGAACAACCAGGAGGCTTTTTTCTCGAACCACAAGGTCGCCCACCTGGGTTACCAACCGAAGGATAATGCCGAAGACTACCGCGCAGAAGTCGAGGCAAAGGTCGGTGTCGGCGATCCCTTCGATCCGGCGGTCGAATATGTCGGTGGATTTCTCGTGCCCTACGGGCATCCCGACGAAGAAGAACGCATCGAGGTCTGAAACAGCCTCAGGCGGCGCGACTCAAGGTCACCCCGGCCCCCGAGCCGGGGTCCATTCCTGCCAAGCCCCCAGATACGAAAAGTGGTTGTGTCCAAACCTTGTCGCATTCAAATGAATTACAAAATCAGGATTATCGAAATGGATACCGGCTTTCGCCGGTATGTCGATCCTGCCGAATGGAAAAGTCACTCCGACTCGGGACGTGGTGACCTGTTGAAGCCTATTCCCAGTCGCTGAGGTAGCTTTCGACCGCGGGCAGTGGCCGCGGCGGTATCTCGAGCTCCGGTGTGCCGAGATATATAAAGCCGATAATCTGCTCGTTGTCGGCGATGCCGAGTTCGCCGCGGACGTAGTCGTCATACGCGTTGGCGCCAGTCAGCCAGATCGAGCCGAAGCCGAGCGCATTGCTGGCCAGCAGGACGTTATGCGCGGCCGCGCCGGCACTCAGCATTTGCTCGATTTCAGGGATCTTCTCGCTTTCGACCAGGGAAGCCACCACCACCACGATCAGCGGCGAGCGCAGCGGCTTTTCGCGCTGCTTGGCGAGATAAGCGGCATCGACATCGGGTTCACGCTGCCGGGTAGCCTGCACGAAAATCTCCGACAGGCGATAACGCGCATCGCCGCGGATGGTGATAAAACGGTAGGGGTACAGGCGCCCATGATCGGGGGCGCTCATCGCAACCTGCAGGATTTCAGCCAGCTGCGCCTCGTCCGGCGCGGGGTCGGTCAGGGCTTTGGCCGGGGTCGAGAACCGGTTCAGGTGTTTCAGGGCAGCGTTCATATTTAAAGCCGATGGCATTTGGTGTCAAAGCCGCCAATGATACACTTCGGCCTTGCTTGATGAGTAGTATTTCTAAATGATCAGATACCAGATTACCAGCGGCAATCCCGCCAGCCACTATTTCGACGTTTCGATCCGGATCGACAGTCCCGATGCGGAGGGCCAGGCACTGCGCCTGCCGAACTGGATTCCGGGCAGCTACATGATCCGCGATTTTGCGCGTAACCTGCTGGACATGCGGGCAAGCTGCGACGATGAGCCGCTTGCGATCGAACAGCTCGATAAATCGAACTGGCGCGTCGCGGCCTGCGACGGCCAGCTTTTGGTCGAGTACAAGGTGTATGCGAAGGACCTGTCGGTACGCGCCGCGCATCTCGACGATACCCATGGATACTACAACGGCAGCAGCGTGTTTCTCGAAGTCCTGGGGCAGTCGGACCAGGCCTGCGAGGTTCAAATCGACAGGCCGTCGCCGGAATATTGCTCCGCCTGGCGCGTGGCGACGTCGCTCAGGCGCAAGCAGGTCGAGGCCTTTGACTTCGGGCTTTACGGGGCGCTCGACTACGACGACCTGATCGATCACCCGGTCGAGATGGGCGAATTCGTGCACATCGATTTCGAAGCCTGCGGCGTGCCGCACGATATCGTTCTGACAGGGCGCTTCGAATGTGACAGCGCGCGCCTCGCCGCGGACCTGAAAAAGATCTGCGAGCATCATATCCGTTTCTTCGGCGAACCTCCGCCGATGGATTATTACCTGTTCCAGGTGATGGTCGTCGGCGAGGGTTACGGTGGGCTCGAGCATCGCGCCAGCACCAGCCTGGTGGCGAGCCGCGCAAGCCTGCCGAAACTCGGTCAGGACGATGTCGACGACGACTATCGCGATTTCCTCGGCCTGTGCAGCCACGAGTATTTTCACACCTGGAACGTCAAGCGCATCAAGCCCGAGGTTTACCGGCCCTACGATTTGCAGCGCGAGGTTTATACCGACCTGCTGTGGGCCTTCGAGGGTATCACCTCGTATTACGACGATCTCGCGCTGGTGCGTACCGGCCTGATCGATACCGAGAGTTATCTCGAGCTGCTCGCCCAGACCATGACCAGGGTGCAGCGCGGGCTCGGACGCACGCGCCAGTCGGCGGCGGAATCCAGCTTCAATGCCTGGACCAAATTCTACAAGCAGGATGAAAACGCGACTAACGCGATTGTCAGCTACTACGCCAAGGGCTGCCTGATCGCGGCCTGCATCGATCTCAAGATGCGCGCGG
>JAASSH010000552.1 GCA_021767985.1 Gammaproteobacteria bacterium
AAGCCCCGAGAATCGCTGCAGGTATTCTTTACTAGGCATTTTACCGATTATTCGTTTAGTGGCAGAAGTGTATTGGTCTATAGTTGATCTGTCATTACAATAGGCGGCCGCTACCAAGTAGAGCCGTTAATTTTTGGGAATATTGAGTGAGTATTGCCTGCCTGTTCACCATTTCGGCGCCTTCTGGCGCCGGTAAAACCAGCCTGGTAAAGGCCCTGCTGGAAAAGCGTGCCGATACGGTCACGGTTTGCGTATCGCATTCGACACGCCCAATGCGACCGGGTGAGGTTAACGGTGACGCCTACCATTTCGTTTCGTTACAGCGCTTCAACGAAATGGTCGACAACGGCGAATTCCTGGAACACGCACAAGTCTTCGACAATTTTTACGGTACCGCACGCGCCTCGGTCGACAAATTGCTGGCCAGCGGTAAACACGTGATCCTGGAGATCGACTGGCAGGGCGCGCGCCAGGTCAAGGCGAAGATGCCAGAAACCGTAAGCATTTTTATCCTGCCGCCCTCGCGCGCAGAGCTGGAGCAGCGGTTGCGTACGCGCGGCACCGATGACGAGACCATCATAGAGCGTCGCATGCGCGACGCCGACCGCGAAATGTCGCATTATCACGATGCCGAATACCTGGTGATCAACGACCGTTTCGAGCAGGCGCTGTTCGACCTCGATGCGATCATCCATACCCAGGGGCTGACGCTGGCCCGGCAAAAGCTCAAAAACCAGGCTCTGATCGAATCGATACCGCCCGAAACCGAATAGTTTTTTTGCAGTAAAACCTTTAGATTTATTGCATTTTTAGCTATGATTGCGCCCCTTTTTTGGACCGAGAGTTAAGCAATGGCGCGAATTACCGTAGAAGACTGTCTCGAGCACGTCGAAAATCGCTTTGACCTGGTGCTGCTGGCGGCGCGGCGCGCACGTCAGATTTCGCAGGGCGCAGAACCGCTGGTTCCGGCCGAGAACGACAAGCCGACGGTCCTGGCTTTGCGCGAAATCGCCGAGAATCTGATCAACGCGTCTTCGATGGACGAAATGGAAGCCCAGGCAGAAATCGAAAAGATCGCCACCGACGATGACCTGATTCGCCAGATTGCCCAGGCCAGCATGGAAGCCGAAGAAGCTCCCGAGTAAAGCACTCTTTTTTAAAAACTTTTCCTGTTTCACAAGCCCGCTAGCGCGTTGCCGCTATAGTGGGCCTGCAGCTTGCAAATATGTTATAAAACCCCATTATCTTAAGCTGATGGGTCATATAGCAATTTGATGGGCGCGAACTACGCCAATCTGTTCGAAGTCATTGCCGGTGATGTCACCGCGAGCGATAACGAGACCCGTATCTCCGAGCTTTGCAGCGAACTCGAAGTGTACCTGGACCCGACGCAGGTTCAGGAAATCTACCGGGCATACCTGGTCGGTGCCGAAGCCCACGAGGGTCAGAGCAGAGTCTCGGGCGAACCCTACATCAGCCACCCGGTCGCGGTGGCGCGTATCCTCGCGGAAATGCGCATGGACAGCAAGAGCATCATCGCCGCGATCCTGCATGACGTCATCGAAGATACCCCTACCGCCAAGGAGCAAATCGCCGAGCAGTTCGGCGAAGAGGTTGCAGAGCTGGTCGACGGAGTCAGCAAGCTGACACAGATAGACTTTCGCAGCAAGGCAGAGGCGCAGGCGGAAAACTTCCGCAAAATGATGCTGGCGATGGTTAAGGACATTCGCGTGATTATCATCAAGCTCGCCGACCGCCTGCACAACATGCGCACGCTGGACGCGATGCGCCCCGACAAGCGCCGTCGTATTGCCCATGAAACCATGGATATCTACGCACCGATCGCGAACCGGCTCGGCATTTTCAAGATGCGCCACGAACTGCTGGACCTGTCGATCAAGGCGGCCTATCCGATGCGTTACCGCGCGCTCGAAAGCGCCTGCAAGGAAGTCGTCGGATATCGCAAGGAAATCTTCAATACCATCGAGGCCGCGATCAAGCAGCGACTCAAGGAAACCAATATCGAGGCCACGGTCAAGTACCGGCAGAAGAACATCCACAGTATCTACCGCAAGATGAAGGAGAAAAAGCTCAGTTTCAAGGAGATCACCGACGTCTTCGGTGTGCGGATCCTTACCCAATCGGTGGATGACTGTTACCGCGTACTGGGCGTTATGCACAATCTTTACAAGCCGCTGCCGGGCAGATTCAAGGATTACCTCGCGATTCCTAAAACCAACGGTTACCAGTCGCTGCACTCGAGCCTGTTCGGGCCGCACGGGGTTGCGATCGAGGTGCAGATTCGCACCGAGGAAATGGATCACTTCGCCGAGTCGGGTATCGCCGCGCACTGGATTTACAAGGAGGGCGAGGCCGGCACCACCAGCGCACAGAGCCGGGCGCTCGAGTGGCTCAAGAACCTGCTGGAAATGCAGCAGAAGTCGGGCAGCTCGCAGGAGTTCCTGGAGAGCGTCAAGGTCGACCTGTTTCCGGATGAAATTTACGTGTTTACCCCCAAGGGCGATATCAAGAAACTACCGCGCGGCGCCACCGTGGTCGATTTCGCTTATGCGGTACATACCGACGTCGGCAACACCTGTGTCGCGGCTCGCATCGATTACCAGATGTCGCCGCTCAGCAGCCGCCTTTATAACGGCC
>JAASSH010000008.1 GCA_021767985.1 Gammaproteobacteria bacterium
ACCGATCCATGCCAGTCGACCACCGTGCCGAAGATGTCGAAGGCGATTACTTTGATGTTATTAGCAAGTTCAGTCATGATGATGCGCTCGTGTCTCGTTCTTCAATAAATTCGATTTCGGCAATAATCACCGCCTGTGCGGGTACCTTACCGGGAATTCCCTTTTCGCCGTAAGCCAGGTGCGGCGAGATTTTTAGTTTACGCCGGCCGCCGATACGCATGCCCTCGATGCCCTGGAACAAACCGGCGAACAGGTTCTCCCGGTCGATCCGCAAGTCGGTGACCAGCGTCGCGCCATCGTCTTCCAGCCGGGCGCGATCGATCAGCCCCCAGGGGTGATCCCAGCGGACCGGCTCACCCTGGTTCAGCCACAGGTTCAGCCGCACCTGGTAAACATGTTGGCGTTCTACCTCGGCACCGGTGCCGGGCGTATCCGATAGAATCCTGATCCCGGGACGAGGCACGACGTCTAGCCGAAACTCGAAATTTCGCGCAGGTCGCCACCCTGCCACAGGTAGTAAACCACGAAGGCCTCGTCACAGGTGCGAAACCCGTGCGGCGTGTTCGATTTCATGAACACGACGTCACCGGCAGTTTTGCGCATCCCGTCGGCGTTACCGATCATGAAGTCGGCGGCACCTGCCAGCACGATGTAAATTTCTTCCGGATGATGGCGATGGATCGGGTACTCGATATTGGGGCCATAGATACCGACACCGGCGCGAATGGACTCGCTGACGAACGGCCCCTGCTTGCCGAGAATTTCGGCAAAGCCGTATGCCGCCAGCATCGCATCCGGTACCACGCCGTCTTCCTTGCTGTAACTTTGTTCCCAGCGCAGGCGCGATCGATGGCGCGCGAAGGTCTCGAGCAGGCTCTTCGTCTGCGGAATGGCCCGGGCCAGCGCGTCGTCGAGAAGGTCGGCCGCGGGTAACCGGGTGCGTTCCACGTCGACCCAGTCGTCACCCCAGTCGCGCAGCGAGGGTTTGAACTTTTCGACTGCGGGGTCCTGTTGCTCGAGCCCAAAGCGCCGCACCGCCTCGAGCAGTTCCAGGTCTTCCAGCTGCACCGTCATATCCACTCCTGGGTTTTCAACAGCAGGCCAAGGCCGACCAGTATCATGACACAGGCGGCAAATCTATTGAGGCCCTGGATTGCACCGGTATTCCTGAAAACCAGGCTGGCGCGATCGGCCAGCCAGGCGTAGACCAGCTTGGCGCCGCCGACGCCCACGATTGCGATCAGGATAATCAGCAGGGTGTCGATCGGCGTCATGCGTTCGAGATCGACGAAGGCCGGGAAAAAGCCGAGATAAAACAGGATCGCTTTCTGGTCGCCGAGCGTGATCAGCAAACCGCTCAGAAAGCTGGAGCCCCAGGAAGATTGCCGCGGTTCGTCGGAACGGCGCAGTTTTGCATCGGCGCGCCATAACGAGATCCCGAGCCAGATCAGGTAAGCGCCGCCGACGTATTTGATTAGCGTAAACTGCTCGCCCATCGCGGCGGCGATGAACACCAGGCCGTAAACCGCGACCAGGATGAATATGATGTCGCCGACAACGATGCCGAGCGCGGTAAACATGCCGTGGGTGAAACCGAAGGCGGCAGCGCGTGCCGACACCGCAAGCACGCTGACGCTCGGTATGATCGCGAGTACGATCAGCGATCCCAGCAATGCGGCGATACTGGCCAGCGTCAGGGTGGGTTCCAGTGGATGGCTCCGTTAGCGATTTGCAGAAACCCGTCGCGGGCTCAATCGAGACGCGCCATGTCCTGTCCGCAGCACATCGGGGATTTGATCATACCGTGGCCGTCGGGGCATTTTGAAACCTGCAGTTGTTCACCGTCGTCGGTGGTGATGCTGCCGTGATCGAGTTCCTTGTCGCAGGTGCCGCAGGTCATCGTGCCGATGCTCATGCCGCAGGCTTCGCATTTGTATACCGCCATTTGTGTTCCTCCCGGTTTGACTGGCTTGTGATTCTATCAGTAATAATCGCTGTTTTTACAATTTTGCCGCCAGTCGGCGCAGCTGCTCCGCTGCCGCTATTTCACGGCATCCGCTGGCGTTCTGGCCTGACCACAGCGAGGTAAAGTCGGTGCGACCCCGCGCCTCGGCCGCATTGCGCAGTGGTCCGAGCGCGATCGAGGCCAGCGGGAACGGAACCACGTCGTCTCCCAGCGGGCCGAGTTCGCGTATGATGCGATTGACGATGCCACGCGCGGGGCGTCCGCTGAAACGATTAGTCAGCGCGGTGTGCACCGCTGTGGGGTCTCGCAGCGCGCTGCGGTGCAGCTGGCTGGTTGTGGCTTCGTTACACAACAGGAAGGCGGTGCCGATTTGCACGGCGGCGGCGCCGAGCCCGAGCGCGGCCGCAACGCCATCGGCATCGGCGATCCCCCCGGCGGCGATAACCGGCATGTCCACCGCGTTTACGATTTGCGGCCACAACGCAAGACTGCCGACCTGGGTGGTCACGTCCTCGCTCAGAAACATGCCGCGGTGCCCGCCTGCTTCGAGACCCTGGGCGATGATCGCATCGACGCCCTTGTCCGCGAGCCAATTTGCCTCCGCCAGCGTGGTTGCGCTGCACAGGATTTTCGAGCCGATGGCCCTGACCGCCTGCAACAAATCGTCTGCCGGCAACCCGAAATGAAAACTGACCACGGGTGGTTTGAAAGCCTGGATTATTTCCAGCGTCTCGGGTCCGAACGGCGCGCGGTCCTCGACCGGCGCGCTGTCGTTGATATCGAGTCCGAATTCTTCGTAGTAAGGCGCCAGCGCGTTGCGCCATGCGGCCTCGCGTTGCGCGTCGACCCGCGGCGGTTGGTGGCAAAAGAAGTTGACGTTGTAAGCCTTGTCGGTGCCGGCGGTGATCGCTTCGAGTTCTTCGCGCATCGCTTCGAGGCTCAGCATCGCGCAGGGCAGCGAGCCGAGCCCGCCGGCGTTGGAGACCGCGATGCAGAGCTCGCTGCCCTGGACGCCGGCCATCGGCGCCTGGATGATCGGCAGCTCGAGGTTGAGCATGGCTTGTAATCGGGTTTGTGTCATAGCGATTGTTCCAGTTTGATTCGTTGCTCCGGCGTGCAGGGCAGTGCCATGCGACCCAGCCTGTCGGCCTGGAAACTGCCCCAGATAGCGAAGCAGGTTATCACGATAACGATCAACAGGACCACGGCCGGCAGTATCAGGGCGGCATTGCCATAGCGGTAGCGGGTAGGGCGTAATACCTTTTCACCGGGCAGCGGGTCCTGTCTCGCCTGAATAATCCGGATGCAGCGCCTGCCGAGCAGTAACAGCAGGAATATCGCAAAGGACAGCGGCAAGTAGACAAACGCTACTTTCAGTAACAATTGCAACCCGTTGATGTCACCGTAGGTATAACAGTTCGCGAACTCGGCGTAGGCCGAGATCCAGGGAATCAGCCAGAAGTGCGAGATCAGCGCTATCGGCGCGATAACCAGCACCAGCATGAGTGCGATGCGAATCCTTTCCTGGCGGCTGTAGAGCGGTGCGTATTCGCCGTTGCCGTCAGCGTCAGGCATGCCGGGCCAGGATCCTGTCGAGCTGGTCGGCAAACGCCTTGCGATCGGACTGGTTGAGCGGCGCCTGTCCGCCCGATTCCACGCCGCTGGCGCGCAGCGATTCCATCAGATCGCGCATCGTCAGGCGCGCCCTGATGTTATCCAGGGTAAACAGCTCACCGCGCGGACTCAGCGCCTGACCCTGGTTTTCGATAATCTCGGCCGCCAGCGGGATATCGCCGGTAATCACCAGGTCACCGGCCTCGATGCGCCTGACGATTTCGTTGTCGGCCACGTCGAATCCACCCGCAACCCGCAGGAAGCTGATGTGGCGCGACGGTTTGATCCGGATCTCGTGGTTGGCGACCAGCGTCAGCGGGGTAGCGGTGCGCTCCGCGGCGCGAAACAGGATTTCCTTGATCGGGTTCGGGCAGGCGTCGGCGTCAACCCAGATTTTCATTGCGCAATGGGACCCAGGTAAAGCCGGGTATCGTATTCGAAGACTAGCCGGCCGTCGACGGCATGCGTATCGAACAGGCGCGATAGTTCATCGATCAGGCGAGCATACTCCGGGGTGTTTTCATCGGGACAATAGGACGATGATTGCAGGCGCCCGGTCAGGCCGTTGAAATCGAACTCCTGATTATTATCGAAACGGGATACCTGTATCTGCCCGGGTCTGTAAAACCGGGCGATCTCATCGTCGTCCAGGTTCATATGGTTCACCTTGCCGTACTCGGGCGCCAGTTCTCGCAGCAGTGCCTCGTAGGCCTGCTGAAACGGCTGCTCCAGGCGGCGCTGGTTCCAGATCAGCGCGAGCCTGCCGCCAGGCTTCAGGATTCGGTTGAACTCGGTCTTGCTGGCATCATTGTTAAACCAGTGAAAGGCCTGGGCCGCGGTGACCAGGTCCACCGATGCGTCGGCGAGCCCGGTGTTTTCGGCGTCGCCCTCGATACTGATGAAGTTTTCGTATTCAGCCAGGTATTCCTCGGCCGCCTGGCGCATGTTGGCGTTGGGTTCGACGCCATATACGGTGTCTCCCTGTTGCAGTAACAGGCGCGTGAAGATACCGGTACCGGAACCGACGTCGGCGATCGAAATTGCATCGCGGCTTTGCGATGCGGGCAACAATAACGGCAGCAGCGCCTCGGGATAGCCGGGACGAAAGCGGATGTAGTTGGCGACGCGATCTGAGAAGCGTTTGCGCGGGTCGGTCATGCTGTTCCTGTTCATACCCCTAGCGGGCTTCAATTTCGGCTACCATTTGCCGGGCCAGCTGCTCCATGCGCGCGAGTCCGACGTCGGCCTTGTCGAGAAACTCGGCCTCGAACTGCGCCGGATCGGCCCAGTATCGACCGGTGATGTCGCAGCGCTTGGCCAGGGCGCCGAGACCGAGATCTTTCAATTCGAAACCGAGCCTGGTCCATTTTTCGGCGAGTTTCGCCTCCTGCGCATGGTCCTGGCTGGCGGTGTCGTTCAGCTTGCGCAGGTAGGCCCGGGTGGTGCGCGCGGCCGTGATGACCCTGCGCAATGCCTTGATCGATTGTCGTTGGCGCGCGTCGCCGGCGCGTCTGAGGTTGTTGAGCCAGGTCCCGAGATGCCTGATCAGCGCCCACAGGCTGATGTCGGTTATCAGTGCCAAGTCAGCTCCGGAGGTCGTTACCGACGGTCGTTTTGCCACCTGCGTCAGCGGTGTCTAAGACCTTGTTTTGCATCAGAATTTTCCGGTTTGATAGAAAGTTTCCAGCTGTTTGCGGTAGGGCGCCAGGTCGAAGCCATGTTCGTCGAGCCAGTCCTGGTTGTAATAACTGTCGAGATAGCGTTCGCCGTCGTCGCACAGAATCGAGACCACGCTGCCGGATATTCCCGCGGCATCGAGTTCGGCGATGATCTGAAACGCCGCGTAGACGTTGGTGCCGGTGGAGCCGCCGCAGCGCCGATCGAGCACGGTCTGCAAAAAGTGAATAGTCGCGTAGGAGGCCGCGTCGGGCACCCTGATCATGCGATCGATCAGGCTCGGCAGGAATGACGGCTCGACCCGCGGGCGGCCAATGCCCTCGACGTTGGAACTCTTGTTACCGGTCAGGCTGAGATCACCGCTCTGGTAGGCATCGTAGAACACCGAGTTTTCCGGATCGGCGACGCATAGCCGCGTGTCATGACGCCGGTAACGCAGAAACCTTCCGATCGTGGCCGAGGTGCCGCCGGTACCGGCGCTGACCACGATCCAGGCGGGTATCGGCGCCGTTTCACGGCTCATCTGTTCGAACATCGATTCCGCGATGTTGTTGTTGCCACGCCAGTCGGTGGCGCGTTCGGCATAGGTAAACTGATCCATGTAGTGGCCGTCGAGCTCGCGCGCCAGGCGTTCGGACTCGGCGTAAATATCGGTCGGCTCGACGAAGTGGCACTGCCCGTTGTAAAAGCCTATTTTTTCGATTTTCTCATGCGAGGTGGTTTTCGGCACTACCGCGATGAACGGCAATCCGAGTAGCTGCGCGAAGTAGGCCTCGGAGACGGCTGTGCTGCCGGAGGAAGACTCGATGATCGTCGTGCCCTCGTCGATCAAACCGTTACACAGGCCGTACAGGAACAACGACCTTGCCAGCCGGTGCTTGAGGCTGCCGGTAGGGTGGGTCGATTCATCCTTCAGGTACAGGTCGATGTTCGGGATCGCCGGAAGTTCGACCTTCAGCAAATGGGTGTCGGCCGAGCGTTTGAAATCCGCCTCGATTTTCGAAATTGCCTGGTTAACCCATGTGCGCATTGTTTTGATCTCGTGGTCAGGGATTCAAGTCTGGAAGAGGCCGCTTCGTTGCACCGTCTTCTCGTTCGAGGTCGAGGTAGCGACTCTGCTGAAAGGGTGGAGCACAAACCGCGTAGAACAGCAGGTCTTGTGCGCCGGTATTGGTGATTCGCTGTCGACAATCGGCGGGGATGCGCACCACGTCGCCGGGCCCGACATCGATCGGTGGCAACTCGGCGATTTCTACCCGGCCCTGGCCGGAGACGATGATGTATCTCTCGCTGATGCCGTCGAGGCTATGCCAGGCAGTGGTTACGCCGGGCTCGACCCTGGCGCGCGCGATCGAAACCAGCTCGTCGTCAGTATCGTTTGCGATCTCCTGGATATGGCAGCGCTCGTCGGTCTCGAACTCCACCGCTTCGCGGGATGGTTTTACCCCGGGCAGCATATTCGTCTCCAGTCTGTTGCGATCATGTTATTGCCCTGCCCACTGGCCACAGCTGAGGACATGCCCGTCCGGATCGATAAGGCTGAACTCGCGCATCCTGTAGGTTGTCACTTCAAGCGGTGTTGGTTCGTATCCCTGTGCGATTAGGTGCGAGTACAGCGCAACGACATCGTCGGGATAGAAGTAAAAAATTGCCGGCCAGTCGGTAGCGGCATGCGGATCGCCGATTTTCGGTTCCATCGGTTTGCGGTCGGTCTCCGATAGCATCAGTTCGGTGTTCCCGGAACGTATCGTCGCCCAGCGCCAATCCCTGACCGCAGCGGGATCGCTGACGACGTTGAAGCCGAGCGCATTCTGGTAAAACTCGAGGCTGTTTTCGATGTTCGAAACATTCAGCATCGGGATCAGGTTTGTGAGTTTCAAGTATCCCCCCGGGAAACCTTTTTGCCTGGGTCTGTTGAATTGCGAATTCAGGCGGTAAGACTTTAAAACATTTGATTTGCAGCGGCCAGTGAATATCTGGATACTCGCGAAATCGATCCGTTTGGGAGTGCTCGAGGTGCCAGCAGAGCCTGAATTAACGACCCGGGATACCCTGGGACGGCAGCTTGCCGAGGTGTTGCCCGACTTCAACCGCTCGCCCGGTATTCCACCCGCCTGCTACGCCGATGCCGGGTTGCTGGCGCTGGAGCGGCGCGCGATATTCCTGCAGGGCTGGATCGGGCTCGGCCGCGTCGACCGCTGGCCGATTCCGGGCGACTACTCGGCGCTCGAGATCGGCGGGGTGCCGCTGATCGTGGTGCGCAACAAGTCGGGAGATTTAAAGGGCTTCGCCAATTCCTGCCGCCATCGCGGCAGCCAGATCCTGAGCGGTAACGGCAACTGTAAAAAGCTGAAATGTCCGTTTCACTGGTGGACCTACGATCTCGACGGGCGCCTGAAGGTTTACCCAAGGATGGAGAACGCGGTCGATTTCGAAGCGGCAGACTACGGTTTAATCGAGTTTCCGCTACAGGTCCGGCATGGTTTTGCTTTTGTCAGCTTTGCCGAGGAACCTCCGTCATTCGACGATTGGCTGGCGGATTTCGGTGAATACCACCAGGCCTGGGACCTGGATCGCTGGGTCACTACCCGGGTGCAGGACATGGAAGTGAACTGCAACTGGAAAACCTTCATCGAGGTGTTTAACGAGTATTACCACCTGCCGATGGTGCATCCCGATTCGATCAGCTGGCTTTACCCCGAACCGGACGCGGTCGACGAGGTAAGCGGTCAGTACACGACCCAGTTCGGCGCCACCGAGGGCGCGGCGGCGTTGATGGAGGAGACCCAGCAATATGCCCTGCCGCCCGCACCCGGACTAAAAGGGCGCGAAGCCAGGGGGACCCGTTATACCTGGATTTACCCGAACATGACCTATGCGCTGTCGCAGGATTCGATGTGGATTTACCAGGCCTTTCCGCTGGCGGCTGATCGCTGCCACGTGATTCAGACAATCTGTTTTCCGGCCGCCTCGGTTGCGCTCGACGATTTCGAGCAGCGCGCGCAGCATTACTACAGCCGGATCGATACCGCACTCGCGGAAGATCTGCCGTTTCTCGAGCAACAACAGCTGGGTTTGAATTCGCCATTCGCGAAACCGGGGCGTTTCGGTACGCTCGAGCCGAGCGTCGGTAAATTCGCTTACTGGTATGCGCAGCAATTACTGCGAGAGTTGAAGTCGCGCGGAATGTCGAACCGGGCGGTCCGACCGCAGTTCGAGGAAAGGCGCGAGTCGGTTACACGCCGCTGTTGGATTGTTTTTCTTTTTCCTGCTGCAGGCCTTCCTTTGCCGATTGGTAAAAATCGATGCACAGCATGGCACCGACGATAACCACGATCAGGATAAAGGGTACTGCGCCGATCGATTCGGCCAGGCCCCCGGCAAATGCCAGAAACATGGCGACTGCGATTGCTCCGGTGATGATGTTATCCATAGCTTGTTCTCGAGGTTGATCTGTCAGTATAAATAAATCTAGTCGTTCAGTACATCCAGCAGCCAGCGCGCGGTGCGAAACAGGCGGGCGTCGTCGTCCCTGGCGCCAACGACCTGGACGCCGACGGGCAGTCCATCGGGGCTTTGCAATAACGGCACGTTGAGCGCGGGCGTGCCACAGAAGGTCCAGATCGTGTTCATGACCGGGCTGCCCGTGGCTTCGAGGCCGGCCGGTGCGGGACCCGGGGTTGCGGGCGTCAGTATGGCGTCGTACTCGTCGAGAATTTCCTGCAGCAGGGCGTCGTAATCCGCCTTCCTTGCGATTGCCTTGTCATAGTCGCTGTCGCTGATCCCTTGACCGCGTTCTATCATCTCGCGCAGCACCACGCTTAAATCGTCCTTACCTCGGCTGTATTCGTCGGCGAAGTTACGCGCCAGATCGGCTTCCATGACCTTGCGGTGATCCTCGTGAAGCTCGTCGAAGGCTGGCGGCAGATCGAGGATATCGACGGTTTTTTCCTGGCGTCCGTTGACTTCCTCGATGAGTTCGCGAAATCCGTCCTTGGTAATCGCCTCGACCTGGTCCCAGACCGGCGTGCGTACGAATGCAAAATGCGGATTGGCCGGCACCTCCTCTGCCAGAACGCTAGCGATAGACGGCGGGGCGACGGGAATCATGGCCTCGTCCTGGGCGTCGAAACGCATCAATACGTCGGCAATCATCGCCAGGTCGTCGAGACTGCGTGCGAACATTCCCACCGTGTCCAGCGGTGGTGACTGGGTCAGCACACCGTGGCGGGAAATGCGTGCGAAACTCGGTTTGAACCCGTAAACGCCGCAATAGGAGGCCGGGCGTATAACCGAGCCGTTGGTTTGGGTGCCAACCGCAAAGGGCACCATCGCGGCCGATACCGCGGCCGCCGAGCCGCTGGAGGATCCGCCGGGCGTATGCCCGGCATTGTGCGGATTGCGTGTCTTGCCGGGCGCGTACACCGCCAGCTCGGTGGACACGGTCTTGCCGAGGATGATCGCGCCGGCTTCCTTCAGCAACGACACCAGCGTCGCGTCGCGTTCCGGCCTGCGTCCCCGGTGTAAAACCGTGCCGCGCTCGGTGGGATAATCGGCGGTATCGATAATATCCTTGATGCCCACGGGCAGGCCGTGCAAAGCCCCCATCGGCTTGCCCCGGAAGCGAATATCGTCGGCCGCTTGCGCCTGCTCCATGGCCAATTCCCTGTCGAGGTGAGCCCAGGCGCCGATTGATTCCTCGAGCGCGTCGATGCGCGCGAAGCAGGCTTCGACCAGGTCCTGTGAACTCAGCAAACCCTGGCCGATGGCGTCGCGGGCGTCACGACCGCTCAGCAGGTTCGCCGCGTCAGGGTTCAAATTATCCATTGCCACCGCGTCAGGCAGCGCCGAACAGGTACACCGGCAGCCACAGCGCTATCCCGGGGAAGTTATACAGCAATACCATCGATAGCAAAATAATCGCGAGATAAGGCATGATTCCCTTGAAAATAGACATTAGCTGGACATGGGGTGGCGCCACGCCTTTCAGGTAATAGGCGGCCATCGCCATCGGCGGGGTTAGAAACGATGTCTGCAGGTTCAAAGCCACCAGGATGCCGAAAAACAGCGGATCGACGTTGAAAGTCTCCAGCATCGGCAGAAAGATCGGTACGAAGATAATGATGATCTCGGTCCACTCCAGCGGCCAGCCCAGCAGGAATATGATGGTTTGTGCGAGCACCAGGAATCCGACCGATCCCAGGTCCAGGGAAATTACCCAGTCGTGGACCAGGTCGTGGCCCCCGAGATAGGAAAACACCGCGGCGAAAGTCCAGGACCCGACGAACAGCCAGCACACCATGGCCGAGGTTTTGGCGGTCAGGTATACCGCCTCTTTCAGGCGTTCCCAGGAAAGCGAGCGATAAAGTACCGCCAGTACGAGTCCGCCAAAGGCGCCGACCCCGGCGGCCTCGGCGGGCGTTGCCAGGCCCATCAGGATCGCGCCGAGCACGCTCATGATGAGCACCGCAAGCGGAACGAAGGAAGTCAGCAATTCCCACAGGATCCTGGAAAATGGGGGGACGTCCTCCTCTTTTGGTTTCGGCGCCAGGCTGGGATTCAGTCCCGCACGTCCGACGACGTAGACCATGTACAACCCGGCCAGCATGATACCCGGAAACAGCGCTGCGGCATAAAGGCGCAGCGGGGATATTTCGGCGATGGCCGAATAAACGATCAGCATGATCGAGGGTGGTATCAATATACCGAGACAGCCGCCGGCACAAATGACCCCGGACGCGAAACTTTCTTCGTAATTGGCCTTCAGCATGGCGGGAAAGGCGAGCATACCCATCAGCGTGACCACGGCGCCGATGATGCCCGACGCGGTGGCGAACACGGCGCAGGTAAACAGCGCGGCCACCGCCATCGATCCGGGCAGGTTACGTGCAGCCATCTGGATACTGAAAAACAGGCGATTGACGATGTTCGCCCGTTCCACCACGTACCCCATAAATAAAAATAACGGGACGGCCACCAGCACGTCGTTGGACATGACCGAAAAGGTGTTCTGCACGAACAGATCGAATATTCGATAATCGAATATGGTCTGCATGCGTTCGGCGTCGTAGTAGGCGTAGTAACCGAAGCCGAGGCCCATTGCGATCAGGGTGAACGCGATCGGAAATCCCAGCAGGACCATGAAAATAAACAGGCCGAGCATCACGACTGCGATAACTGGATCAGACATGCTTATTCTCCATCTCGTGCTCTTGCTCGAGTCTGCGCAGATCTTCCTGTTCATGCATCAACATGGTCTCGGTTTCCTGCACGTCATGCAGACGTGGCGGCCAGTCGCCGGTCTTGATGCAGATTACACAGCGCACCGACTCCGCGATGCCCTGCAGTAACACCAGGGTTCCGGAGATCGGGATCAGCGTTTTAAAGAAATAAATCTGGATGCGTGACGGGCTGCTCCAGCTGACCTCCTTGTAAAACCAGGAGTCGGCGGCGAAGCCGTAACCGTAGTAGATCAGGGCCAGGGCTCCCGGCATCAGGAACAGGATATAGAGGGCCAGGTCGATCTTGGCCTGGGTTTTCTTGCTGAACAGGCGGTAGATGACGTCACCGCGAACATGTGCGTCCTGCGACAGGGCATAGGCGCCGGCCATCATGAACAACGCGCCGTACATTTGTACACTCATGTCGAAAGCCCATACCGTCGGTGAATCGAGCACGTAGCGCACGAATACTTCGTAGCAGGTCGAAAAGGTCAGAATCACGATACACCAGGCGAAAGCCTTGCCCGTCCAGGCGCTAAGACTATCGATGAAATGAAGAATACGTGTCATGGCACACCACCGAAAAGGTACAGAGAACCGTCACAAAACCAATCGGGGCGGTGTTATATAAAACCGCCCCGATGGTTACATCATTGATGTTTGCTTACAGCTTGCCGAAGTAATGCTCGTAAGCGCCGGCGTAGTTAGGCGAGTTTCTCAACGCGTAAGAACCGTGCCGCTTCGCCCAGGCCTTCTGAGAATCGATGACCTTCTTGAAGAACGGATCGGACTTGTTGAACTTCTCGACGATAACATCCCAGGCGTTGAGCTGGTCCTGCATGACGCTGTCGGGAGTCTTGTAAACGTTGACGCCATGCTTTTCCTGCAGCACCACCAGATCCTGCGAGTAACGCTCCATCGCTTTCCAGGCCATGTCGGCGGAGGCGGCTTCGGAAGCGTATTCCAGGATCGCCTGGTGCTCCTTCGCCAGCCCTTCGAAACGACGCTTGTTGAAGATGATTTCGAAACACTCCTGCGACTGGTGGAAGCTGCCCAGGTGGTAGTGCTTGGACACGTCCTGCATGCCGAAATCCTTGTCCGAGGTCGGATTGTTGAATTCGGCCGCATCGATCAGGCCGCTCTTCATCGCCGGCTGGATTTCACCGCCGGGCAACTGTACAACCGACATGCCCATTTCCTGCAATACGTCCGCGGCGAGACCAACGGTGCGATACTTCAGGCCTTTCATCTGGCCGCTGCCCTTGATTTCCTCTTTGAACCAGCCCAGCGGCTGTGCCGGCATCGGACCGGAGAAGAAGCCGACCAGGTCGAGGCGCAGGCTCGACATCAGTTCGTTGTACAGCTCCTTGCCGCCGCCGTACTGAATCCAGCCCATCAGCTCGTTGGCCGACCAGCCGAAGCAGGGGCCGGTGCCGAACAGCGAGGCAACCGGGCTCTTCGAGTACCAGTAGGCCGTTACCAGGTGCGCGCCGTCGAGTACGCCCTTGTGCACCGCGGTTTGCATTTCAGCGGTTTTGACGACCGCGCCGACGCCGAGCAGGTCGATTTTCAGCGAGC
Organism: Gammaproteobacteria bacterium; assembly: GCA_021767985.1. Classification (GTDB taxonomy): domain Bacteria; phylum Pseudomonadota; class Gammaproteobacteria. The sequence goes on from JAASSH010000008.1 coordinate 13,057, forward strand.
CGCCGGACATTTCGTTGACACGCCTGACGTAGTCCTGCGCGAACTCGAGAAAGATACCGCCACCCCAGGCCGCCTGTACCTTAAGTACGGTAGGGCTTTGGCCCACGGAAATATTGGGAAATGACGCTGCAGCTGCGCCGCCGGCAATTGCCGCGGCTCCGCTAGTTAAAAATTTGCGTCGGGATTTTTTTATTTCTTCGGTCATAATTTTAGTCCTCAAAATATGTAGACGTGTTTGTGGTTTAAGAAAATTATTCTGGTTTAGTAGATTTTTTCGAGACGGATCAACAAGAGCAGGTCTTGTTGGTCGTCACTACGCGGAGCATATTACACCATTATTGACCATAATAGGAATCCGCCGTCTTGGCGCGTGGAATATTGTATACCAACGCTGGGCAAGCAGGTAAATTTGTTTTTTCAATTGATTGCAGGTGGCATCACCGCCGGTGGGACTGGTTCGAAGACCGGGTTGCCGACGCTTCCAGCGCGAAACCTCAGGCAACCCTGTCGCCGGGTTCCTGTCCGTTGAAAATCGCGATCAGGTTGTCGATAGCGCGGAAACCCATGGCATCACGCGTTTCCCGCGTCGCGCTGCCAATGTGCGGCAACAGAAAAACGTTGTCCAGTTGTCGATATCCCGGATGGATGGCATCGGGCTCACCGTTGAACACGTCGAGCCCGGCGGCGGCAATCACGCCTGTTTGCAGTGCCTCGACCAGGGCGTCGTCGTCGATCACGCCACCGCGCGAGGTATTTACCAGGATGGCGTCGCGATGCATCGTGGCGAGCCTTTCGCGGTTCATTAATCCCCGGGTTGCATCGGATGCCGGGCAGTGAATCGACAGTACATCGATGTTCGCCAGCAGGGCTTCCACACTGTCGTGGTATGTCGCATCACCGGCATGATCCGGGTCCAGCGGATGACGATTGTGGTAGTGAATCGTCATGTCGAAGCCACGCGCACGCGCCGCGACCACCTGGCCGACCCTGCCCATACCGAGGATTCCGAGCCGCTTACCGGTAATTTGCCGGCCGACCATGAACGCCGGGCTCCAGTCCTTCCACAACTGGTTGCGCATGATATGTTCGCCTTCGCTGGCGCGCCGCGCCGCGCCCAGCATCAGCAGCATCGCGATTTCCGCGGTGGCGTCGGAAAGCACGTCGGGCGTATTCGTTACGATCACCTGCTTGCGGCGCGCCGCCTCGAGATCGACGTGATCGACGCCGACCGAAAAGTTGGCGATCGCCTTTACCCGGGCCGGTAAATTCGCGATCGTATCGGCGTCGAATTTTTCGGTGTGGCAGGGCAGTATCGCATCGGCGTTTTCCGCCAGCCGCAGCAACTCCCCGGTGTCGTAGAGCCTGTCATCGGGATTCAGCAGCGGGGTGAATCCTTCAGCCAGTTTTGCCTCGACCGCGTCAGGCAGCTTACGTGTTACCAGTACAACCGGTTTGTTACTCATTGGTAGTTACCCCGAAAGTTATCGCCGTGGCGTTTGCAGCGTCGCAGTTTAAAACCTGGCTGCCGCCATGGCAATTGGCCTGGCACGGCGCGCCACCAGGCGGCCATCCATGCTCGAGGCGGGTTATCGGATCAGGAGGGATCCGCGGCGTTCATTTCGCCATAGAGGCGGTACGCCATGCGGCCGGTTACGATGGCGGCCAGGATCAGCAACGCCCACAGCAGCCATTTCTGCCACGGTAGAGTCGCTTCCGGGCTGAGCCGGCCGACGCCGCCGGCCTCGTCGATTGGACCCAGCCGCACCGGCGCACCGCGTTGCTGGGTATCGCGCAGGCTGCCATCGAGCAGTGCACTCAGGTTGGCGGCCGGAGCCTGGGCGGCGTGGCTGCCCCAGGCCAGGCGGTAGGGGCCATTACCATCGCCGAGAAAAACGACCTCGTACTGCGGGTAGCCGAGTTCTACCCGGGGTAGCGTAGGCAGGGCACT
>JAASSH010000553.1 GCA_021767985.1 Gammaproteobacteria bacterium
CTGATGGCATATTTGATGATCCAGTTTGTTAATTAATGGTGCCGCCCGTGGCAGCCCGGCTTCAAGAGCCGGACAATTATAAGGAGGCAGCACCAAATATCAATCGTAATCACTAATTAAAGTCCTGTAATTTATGAAAGTATTGGGCATCGAAAGCTCCTGCGATGAAACCGGCATTGCGGTCTACGACACCGAAAGCGGCCAGATCTGGCAGCGTCTCTATTCGCAGATTGAAAAGCACCGTGAATACGGTGGCGTCGTGCCCGAGCTGGCCTCGCGCGATCACGTTGTCAAGGCGCCGCCGATGCTGGTGGATATCCTCGCCGAAATAGGCACCATCGATGATATCGACGCGATTGCCTATACCCGCGGCCCCGGGCTGATTGGCGCCTTAATGGTCGGAGCGAACCTGGCCCGTGGGCTGGCCTGGGCGCTCGACAAGCCGCTGCTGGGCGTGCATCACATGGAGGGACACTTGCTGGCACCGATGCTGGCCGAAGAACAGCCCGAGTTCCCTTTTGTTGCGTTGCTGGTGTCCGGCGGTCACACCATGCTGGTCGACGTCAGTGCGATCGGAAGTTATCGGATTCTGGGCGAAACCCTCGATGATGCGGTCGGGGAAGCTTTCGACAAAACCGCCAAGCTGCTCGGCCTGCCTTATCCCGGGGGACCGGAACTGGCGCGGCTCGCGGATTCGGTCACCGAATCCCGCTTCGAGTTTCCGCGGCCGATGACCAATCGCCCGGGGCTCGAGTTCAGCTTCAGCGGATTGAAAACCGCGGTGCTTAACGTCGTGCGTGAACACGAACCGGTATCAGAAAGCCTGCGTGCAGAAATTGCCCACGCGTTTCAGCTGGCCGTGGTGGATACACTGCGCATCAAGTGCAGACGCGCGCTCGCCGAGACCGGTTACCAAAGCCTGGTAATTGCGGGCGGTGTCGGCGCCAACCGTTACTTGCGCCAGGAACTGGATAAGTCGACTCGCAAACAGGGTGCGCGGCTGTACTTTCCCGCGCTGGAATACTGCACCGATAACGGCGCCATGATCGCCTATGCCGGCGCCTTGCGCCTGCTGCAGGGCCAGTGCGACGAAACCGTCAACGACGTTTTGCCGCGCTGGTCGCTCGAATCGTTGCCGTTGCTGCAGATCAGCTGAATTGTTCCAGATCGCTTCGAAGGGACCTGGGATATCAGGATTCCGTGCCGCGAATCAGGCGCTGGATGTTGCTCTTGTGGCGCCAGATCAGGATTGCCGACAGCAGGACAAACACGCAGGCGAGCTGCAGGTCCTGTGTACGCCACAGGATAACTAGCGGTAGTGCCGCAAACGAAATGATTGCCGCCAGCGACGATATTTTGAAAACCTTGGCGAAGATCAACCAGGTAGCGCTCAGAATCACGCCGCTCATCCAGTCGAAAGCCAGCGTCGCCGCTATCGCGGTGGCAACTCCCTTGCCGCCCTGGAAACGAAAGAATATCGGGAAGCAGTGCCCGACGAATGCGGCAAAGCCGGTCAGCGCTACCCATAGCAGTCCGACCTGGAGCCAGTGTGCGACCAGCACCGGGAGCAGTCCCTTCAGAAAATCTCCCACCAGTGTGAAAAAAGCGGCCTTCTTGCCGGCGATCCGCAGCACATTGGTTGCGCCAGGGTTGTTTGAACCCTGTTTGCGAGGATCCTCGAACCCCATGATTTTGCTCAGCAAAATTGCCGAGGAAACAGACCCCAGCAGGTAGGCGAAACACAGTAAAGCGGAAGCTTCGAGCATTATTGATTCGAATTGTTTGGCTGCTGGCACTCTACCAGATTAGTTTGGCGCTGGCAGCCGGGGGATTGATTACAATGCCCGCCGGACCAACAAATGGCTGATTTTGCGCTCGGGATTCAGGTAGAATTCGTCGCCGGCGGCCTCTACGGGCTTTACCGGCCGCATTCCTCGCGACCGGCCGCATCTCGAAATTTGCCCCGCCAGGCGCGCTTCCGTAAACAACCCGGGAATGCTTTTGGACCTGCTCAATCCGCCTCGGCTGGATAAACGAATTGTCATAAATCGCTTCGATCGTGCTGCCAAAAGCTACGATAATGCCGCGATATTGCAAGAAGAGGTGCTAAATAGGTTGCTGCAGAGACTGCAGTATATACGTCACCAGCCGGCGACAATAATCGATGTCGGTTGCGGCACCGGGAAGGGCATCCGAGGATTGCAAAAACACTACCCGAGAGCGCAGGTATATGCTGTTGATATTGCTCGGCAAATGCTGCTGCAGGCACGCTCCCGTTATCGATTTCTGACCAGAAAGCGACTGCTAGCCGCGGATATGGAGCGCCTGCCGTTCGCAGCGGACTGCTTTGACCTGGTATTTTCGTCGCTGGCGTTGCCGTGGACTAATGACCTGCGCGCAACCATATCCGAGTTCGCACGGGTTGCGAAACCCGGCGCGTTATTGCTTTTCACCAGCTTCGGTCCGGGCAGCCTGCAGGAGCTGGCGCAAAGCTGGCGCGCGCTGGACGATTATCCGCACGTGCACCAGTTCGTCGACATGCATGACGTGGGCGATATCATGCTGGCCGCGGGTTTTGCGCAGCCGGTGGTGGATGCCGAAACCATTCGCCTGGAGTATCGCGATTTTCGTTCGCTGCTGGATGACCTCAA
>JAASSH010000554.1 GCA_021767985.1 Gammaproteobacteria bacterium
ATGACCGTCTCGGACGACGGCGACGAAAGCTCTATAGCCCGCTGATCCTGGAAACCGTTGACCGCAGGCGGCCGCCGGGGCGGATAGCGGCAGAAAGGCTGGGTGAAGCAGAGAACCGGTTCCTTAGCCATTGTACTAAGTTCAGAATTCAACCGATATTCGAAGGTCACCCAGACAGCCGCTATCCGTCCCGGCGGTTGCCTGCGACGGGATCTTCAGAGATCACCCGGACAGCCGCAATCCGCCTCCGTGGCCGCCTGCGTATGGAATCCGTCGAATATCTGGATTTAATTAGAGAATCAATCGGTTAAAGGCATTGACGCCCACCCCGACAGCCGCTAGAATTCGCCACCTTTTTCAGTATTGCATCGGAGTCACACATGTACGCTGTCATCGCCACCGGCGGAAAACAGTACAAGGTAACCAAGGGTGAAACCCTGCGCGTAGAGAAGCTCGACGGCGACGAAGGCGCGACCGTCAAGCTCGACAACGTATTGATGGTTGCCGACGGCGACAAGGTCTCCGTGGGAACTCCCGTGCTCGACAAGGCTTCCGTAACCGCGACTATCAAGTCGCACGGCCGTGGCGACAAGGTGGAAATCATCAAGTTCCGCCGCCGCAAGCATTCGCGTACGCAAATGGGCCACCGCCAGAGCTATACTGAAATCGAAGTCACCGAGATCAAGGCATAGGTTGTTAGACAATGGCACATAAAAAAGCGGCGGGCAGCACCCGCAACGGTCGCGATTCAGAATCCAAACGCCTCGGCGTCAAGAAGTTTGGCGGTGAAGCGGTCATTCCGGGCAATATCCTGGTGCGCCAGCGCGGCACCAAGTTCCACCCCGGCGACAATGTCGGCTGCGGTAAGGATCACACCCTCTACGCCAAGGCGCAGGGCAAGGTCGAATTCAAGGTCAAGGGGCGCCACAACCGCACCTTCGTCAGCGTGGTGAGCTAGCGCCAGCAAGCACCAGCAACGAATTCGAAAAGCCTCGCCCAGCGAGGCTTTTTTATTTCCCGATGGTATGATCCCGCGATGAAATTTATCGATGAAGCCAATATTTTCGTCAAGGCCGGCGATGGCGGTAACGGCATTGTCAGTTTCCGGCGCGAAAAGTACATCCCCATGGGTGGTCCCGACGGCGGGGATGGCGGTGACGGTGGCTCGGTATACGTGGTCGGCTCAAAGGATTTGAATACCCTCTCCGACTTCCGCCATACGCGCCGCTTCGTCGCCCAGCGCGGTGCCAACGGGCAGGGCAAGAATAAAACCGGCGCCAAGGGCGAGGATGTCGTCATCGAAGTTCCCCTGGGTACCGTGATAACGACACTGGAACAGGGCGAATTGCTGGCCGACGTGGCGTCCGAATCCGAGCCGATACTGATTGCCCGCGGTGGCTTTCACGGGCTCGGCAATACGCGTTACAAGAGCTCGACCAACCGCGCCCCGCGGCAATGCAGCGAGGGCAGCAAGGGCGAGCAGTTCGATCTCAGGCTCGAGCTCAAGGTGATCGCCGATGTCGGCCTGCTCGGCATGCCAAACGCCGGCAAGTCGACTTTTATCCGCTCGGTGTCGGCGGCGCGCCCCAAAGTGGCCGATTATCCGTTTACCACGCTGCACCCAAACCTCGGCGTGGTCAGCGTCGCCCGGCACCGCAGTTTCGTGGTGGCCGACATTCCGGGGCTGATCGAGGGCGCCGCCGACGGCGTCGGCCTCGGTATCCAGTTTCTGAAACATTTGCAGCGCACCCGCCTGCTGCTGCATATAATCGACGTCATGCCGGATGCGAGCGCCGATTCGGCGGTCGATTCGGCGCGCAAGATACTGCGCGAGCTGGAGCGCTATGATGAATCGCTATACCAAAAGCCGCGCTGGCTGGTGTTGAACAAACTCGACCTGGTGCCGCAAGACGAGCGTCAATCGGTGATCGACGAGATCACCAGCGGGCTCGACTGGTCGGGACCGGTACACGCAATCAGCGCGCTTAACCGCGAGGGTGTCGAACCGCTATGCCACGATATTATGAAGTTTCTGGAAAACGATGAATCGCTATAAAAAAGTCGTCGTCAAGATCGGCTCGGCGCTGATCACCGCGGGCGGCAAAGGACTCGATCGTGCCGCGATTACCGGGTGGGCGGAACAGATGGCGCAGCTGCGTGCCGACGGCGTCGACGTGGTGCTGGTGTCGTCGGGCTCGATCGCCGAGGGCATCACCCGGCTCGGACTGAAGACGCGTCCGCGCGCTATTTCCGAACTGCAGGCCACCGCCGCGGTCGGCCAGATGGGGCTGGTGCAGGCCTACGAGGCCTGTTTCCAGGCGCACGGTATTCACAGCGCGCAAATCCTGCTGACCCATGCCGACCTTTCCAATCGGCGGCGCTACCTGAATGCGCGCTCCACGCTGCGCACGCTGCTCGAATTTGGCACGGTACCGGTAGTCAACGAGAACGACAGCGTGTCCAACGAGGAAATTCGCTTCGGTGACAACGACACCCTCGGTGCGCTGGTAGCCAACCTGATCGAGGCCGATCTGCTGATTATTCTGACCGACCAGCAGGGTCTGTTCGATTCCAACCCGGCCGACAATCCCGACGCAAAACTGATCGCTCGTGCCGATGCGCGCGACCCGAAGCTAACCGACTATGCGGG
>JAASSH010000555.1 GCA_021767985.1 Gammaproteobacteria bacterium
CGAATTCGGTGGCCAGCTTTTTCTCGGCCAGTGCCATGCCCACCGCGGTTGCGATGCCCTGCCCCAGCGGCCCGGTCGTCATTTCGATGCCCTGGGCGTATCCATACTCGGGATGGCCCGCGGTTTTCGAACCGAGCTGACGAAAGTTCTTGATCTGTTCGATCGTCATGTCTTCGTAACCGCACAGGTACAGCAGGCTATAAAGCAGCATCGAACCGTGGCCGGCGGAGAGAATGAAACGATCGCGATCGGGCCAGTTCGGGTCCGCGGTATCGAATTTCAGAAAATCGGCGAACAGCACGCTGGCCACGTCGGCCATACCCATCGGTAACCCGGGATGCCCGGAGTTGGCTTTTTGTACCGCGTCCATCGACAACGCCCGAATCGCGTTGGCCATTTCACGCCGGGTTTCGATTTTAAGCTGATCTTGTTGAACCTTGGTATCCATCAATAATCTCCGTCAAGCCGCGCGGCGCTTGCGCTCAACCATCTGCAGCACCAGCGGCGTAAAAATTAGCTGCATCGCGAGGTCGATCTTGCCGCCGGGGATGACGATAACGTTCGGCCGCGACATGAAACTGTTGTCAATCATGCTCAACAAGTAAGGAAAATCGATGCCGCGCGGATTGGCGAAACGAATCACGACCATCGATTCATCCGCGGTCGGAATCCAGCGCGCGATAAAAGGATTCGACGTATCGACGATCGGCACCCGCTGGAAATTGATGTCGGTGTTGGTGAATTGCGGGCAGATGTATTCGATGTAGTCCGGCATGCGTCGCAGAATCGTATCGGCAATCGCCTCGGCCGAGTAGCCGCGTGCGGCCTTGTCGCGATGAATTTTCTGAATCCACTCCAGGTTGGTGACCGGTACCACGCCAACCTTGAGATCGGCATACTGGGCAACGTCGGCCTGCCCGGTTTTAACCGCACCGTGCAGGCCCTCGTAAAACAGCAAGTCGGTATCCTCGGGGAACGATTCCCATTCGGTAAATTCGCCGGGAGCAACCCCGTAGCATTCACTTTCGCTTTCGTCATGCACGTAGTGACGAGTGCGCCCGGTGCCGGTTTCGCTGTACTGGCGAAAAACGTCTTCGAGCTCCGTCAACAGGTTGGCTTCGGGACCGAAATGACTGAAGTGATTATTGCCGGCTTCCGCGGCCTGGGCCATCGCAGCCTTCATGTCCTGGCGGTTGTAACGATGGAAGGCGTCGCCTTCGATGAAACAGGCCTTGATCCCTTCGCGAAAGAAAATGTGCTCGAAGGTTTGCTTGACGGTCGAGGTACCGGCGCCCGAGGAGCCGGTAATCGACAATATGGGATGTTTTCTTGACATGGGCGGACCTTAATTTCTGAATAAACTGCGGGTTTCGAACAGCGGGAAGCGCGTGTTTGTGGGGGCTTCTCCGGAAACGTATTCAATAACTTCCTGTACGCGGTCCTCGGAGCCGAAGATAAGCGGCACCCGCTCCTGCAGCGACGCCAGCCTCATTTCCCGAATTCGAGCGGCGCCATCGCTTGCCATGCCGCCCGCCTGCTCGACGATAAAGGCTAGCGGCAGTGCTTCGAACAACAGGCGCAAACGCCCACTTTCGAATCCGGGACGGGAATCGCCTGGATAGAGAAAAACGCCGCCGCGCATCAGGATACGGAAGGCCTCGGCAACCAGCGAGGCGTTCCAGCGCATGTTGAAATCCTCGCCCAGCGGACCACTCTCGCCGGCGATGCAGTCATCGATAAAACAGCGCACGCTGTCGTCCCAGTAGCGATAATTCGAGGTGTTGATAGCGAATTCCCGCCGCCCGGCCGGAATCTTTATTGCGTCTCCGACCAGGTAGAAATGGCCATCGTCTGGATTCAACAAAAAGCTGTAACTGCCGTCACCGCAGGTCAGGACAAGGCGGGTTTGCGGGCCATAGAACAGGAATCCAGCGGCCTGCTGAGCGTCACCGAGTGTTTGCTGGTAAATGTCATCCTTGTTCGCCGATAGCACGGAAAATATGGTCCCAATCGAGGTATTGGTCTCGATATTCGACAACCCGTCGAGCGGATCGATGGCGACTCCGAACTTTGCATCGGGATCGATTTCCAGGAGGTCACCGCTTTTTTCCGAGGCCAGAAACGAGATTTGCAGCTTACCCAGTGCTTCCCCGAAAATCCGCTGTGCCAGGCTATCAAGCGATGTTGCATGACTTCCCGCCTGATCGTCGCTAGCGACGCCGCCAGCTTGCCGGGCCATGACCTGCCGTGAAATCATGTTGCTCAATCCCACACCGGCGCTGGCGATGACGAGTATTATCGAAACGAGCTCTTCCTGCCCGCCGCCCAGCTGTGCCCACGATGCAAGATGTTGCTCAAGCCTGATTCCTGTCGTCATCTGTAAAACTCGTTCCTGACATATTAATAGGGCGCTATTCTGTGGAGCATTGACTTTTTAGTAAAGTTTAATAAACTTTTATTTTATGAAAGAAAAACTTTATCCATGGTTGCGTCAGTTAACGCTCAAACAGATGCGCGGTTTCGAAGCCGTTGTCAATGCCGGCAGCGTCTCCAGCGCCGCGAAAACACTTCATCTGACACCGCCAGCCGTTTCGCTGCAGTTGCGCGACCTCGAACAGGCCACCGGTATCCCGCTGCTCGA
>JAASSH010000556.1 GCA_021767985.1 Gammaproteobacteria bacterium
GCCCTTGAGCGAGATGTGCTCGCGCAGAACGTCACGGGTAGTGCCTTCGATTTCGGTGACAATTGCCGCTTCGTAGCCAGCGAGATAGTTCAACAGGCTGGACTTGCCGGCGTTCGGCAGCCCGGCCAGCGCGACCACCAGACCTTCCTGCAGGGTGCGCCCGTGTTCTGCCTGTTGCAGCAACTCCTGCAGGTGGCGGGTGCAATACTCGAGCCGCTGGCTGATATCGGAGTTTTCGAGAAAATCGATTTCTTCCTCGGCAAAATCGAGCGCGGCCTCGACATAAGCCCTGAGATTGACGACCTCGTCGACCAGCGCGTTGACCTGCTTCGAGAACCGCCCCTCAAGCGATCGCATGGCGGCGCGGGTAGCGGCGCGGCTTCCCGATTCGATTAGATCGGCGATCGCTTCCGCCTGGGTCAGATCAAATTTACCATTGAGGAACGCGCGCTCGGAAAACTCCCCGGGCCGCGCCAGGCGCGCGCCTAGCTCACACAACCGTTGCAGCAGCATATCGAGCAGGATCGGGCCGCCGTGGGCCTGGATTTCAACACAGTCTTCGCCGCTGAAGCTGTTGGGCGCTTTGAAATACAGGCAGATACCGTGGTCCAGAACTTCGTCATCGGCATCGAGAAAACGGCGAAACTGGATCCTGCCGGGTCGGATTTTACTGCAGCTGACAGCTTCACCAATGGCCAGGGCATCAGGCCCGGATAGCCGCAAGATGCCGATACCCCCGGTGCCTGGCGGCGTGGCTATCGCGGCGATGGTGTCATGCGCAGGCATGGTAATAATAGCGAGCGAGCGCCGGGAATTACTTGCCCGCGGCTTCGATGCGTTTGGTGATAACCCATTGCTGTGCTATCGACAACACGTTATTGATAACCCAGTATAAAACCAGTCCCGCCGGGAAAAATGCGAAGAAAATAGTGAACACGAAGGGTAAGGCCATCATGATCTTGGCCTGAATCGGATCAGGCGGCGGCGGATTCAATCGCTGCTGGATCACCATGCTGACTCCCATCACTATGGGCAACACATAAAAGGGATCCATTACCGAGAGGTCCTTGATCCAGAAAATGAAGGGTGCCTGGCGTAGATCGACGCTTTCCAGCAGCGCCCAGTAGAGTGCGATAAAGACCGGAATTTGCACCAGGATAGGTAAGCAGCCACCCATCGGGTTGATCTTTTCGGTCTTATAGAGCTCCATCATCGCCTGATTCATCTTTTGACGATCATCGCCGTAACGCTCCTTCAGCGTCTTCAGGCGTGGACTGACCTTGCGCATCTTCGCCATCGAGCGATAACTGGTTTCCGACAGCTTGTAGAAAAGAGCTTTGACCGTCAGCGTCAATAATATGATTGCCACACCCCAGTTGCCGACAAAACCGTGGTACCACGACAGCAGCCAGTAGAGCGGTTTCGAGAGAAAGGTCAGCACGCCATAATCGACCGTGAGATCGAGGCCTGGTGAAATCTCCTCTAGCCGGCTAACGATTTTGGGCCCGACGAACAACTGGCTCGAAAACTCACCATTCGCGCCCGCCGGCACCAGCAGGTTCTGTGAACGCATACCGATGGTGTAAGTCGCCGGATTACGCCGGGTATTGGCAATGGTATAGATGAGGTTATTGTTTTCCTGATCCGGGACCCAGGCGGACAGGAAATAATGCTGAATCATCGCAATCCAGCCGCCGCTCGAATCGAGTTTGAGCTGACTGTCTTCCATATCGTCGAAATCGACCTTTTCGTACTTGGTTTCTTCGTTGTAGTAAACCGAGCCGGTATAGGTGTAAAGCAGGCGCGAGGTTTCCAGCGGTCGAGTGCGCTGGATCTGACGATACTGGCTGCCCTGCCAGTCCTGATCCGAACGATTGTCGACGCGATGCGCGACATCTATCAGGTAGTCACCGCGCCTGAAGCGATAGGTTTTTGTCACTTCGATACCGTCCTGGGTCCAGCGCAGTGGCACGATCAACTCGTCCTCGCCATCCGCCATCCGGTATTCGATTTGATCGGCCGAATAAATGCTGTGATGGGTTGGTGCCTTCTCTTCCTTGTTGCGCAAACCGCTTTGCAGGATGTGCGCAGAGTCGCTCTCGCTGTGAATCAGTTCCAGCCAGTCGTCCGGTTGTTCCAGTGAAGTCGGGTATTTCTTGAGCTTGACCGAGCGCAGGACGCCACCGCGAGTATCGATCACCGCCAGTACCACATCGGTGTCGACTGTTATCAACTGCTGTACCGACGCGGGCTGCATCGTTTGATCGCCGTCCGCGGGCGCGGCAGTACCATCGACGATATTCGCTGGGTCGGGGAGATCATCGCTGATGATGTCCGGCTGTTGCTGTGGACTGGTCCCGGTGGTTTCCTGGGTACTGCTCGGAACCGGTTGGGGACCATAATCCGCCTGCCATTGCTGCCACATAAGCATGCCCACGAAAACCAGTGCGGCAAACAGGAAAAGTCTCGAGTTATCCATGTTTGTGCTCAGCTCCGTGTCCTGGTACCGGATCGTAACCACCCGCGTGCCAGGGGTGACATTTACCAATTCTTTTGACGGCTAACCAGGCACCTTTGAAAACGCCATGCGTTTCGATTGCCTCGCTCGCATACTGTGAACAACTTGGCGTATAACGGC
>JAASSH010000148.1 GCA_021767985.1 Gammaproteobacteria bacterium
CCACGGTGACCTTGCCTGCGAAATCCGATCTGGTGACGGTGTTGCCGTCGATATCAGGCAGTGCCAATGCCGCGGGTCGAGTTTGGCCCCTGAATTCCTTCAGGTAAATATCGATTCCGCTTTTGGCTTCCGGGCTGCTGCCAAGCGGTACCGGCCTGTCCGGCAGCGCATGCCGCGCCAGCATCGGCAGCATTAGCTTCAGGTTGCGGGCCACGGCATCGGCATTGGTTAGCATCGCGGTGGTGGGTTCCTCTTCATAGAACAGGCTCATGACCTCGGGTACCAGGCGGGTGTAAACCGGGCTTTCGTTTATTCTCAGTTTCCCGAGCAGTTCCTCGAACCGGTTGAAGGTGGCGCTGTTTTTTGCCTGGTAAATCATCAGCGGGATATTGGTCGATTCGACGATCGGCAGGTATTCAGGCGCGAGTCCCAGTGGCGGAATATAGGCATAGCTGTAGGGCGTAAACAGCACCGCACCCACCAGGTAGGGAGTGGCCTGCTCCCGGTTTTGCCAGCGACGGGCGCCAAGCAGGGCGGTCATCGCCGCGTAGGAATCGCCCGCCACCGCGATCTTTTTACCGCTAGTCGTATGCGCGTGCTCGATCAGGTCGGCGACGTTCCCGCCTTCGAGCCGCTTAAGCGAGGTGCTGCCCTGGGGCAGGAACAACGATTCAACGATGTCGGCCTGCCAGACCTCGATCCCCTGCCCGGACAGCTGCTGTGCCATGGATCGATGCGCCTGCCTGAAACCGTACTCCGGGGCCAGCCAGATTAACAGGTAGTCTCCCTGGGCCCGGTATCGGTCTACGGCAATTTCGTTATCGTCAGCGACGGTTACCGATATTTCTTCTGCTGCCAGCACCTGGTTAACCAGGGAAAGCTGCAATACGAGTACCAGGAGCAAAATTCGGGCCGCTAGCTGCATGGTTATCGAGTTAACCAGTTGTAACCAGGGCCAGGTAACAGCGTCATAAAGACTCCTCGGAATTAGTCGTTCTATTGTTCGATTTGGCCTGTGACGATTGAAGATAAGCTGTAAGCCAGTTTCAGATTGTACCGATCCTGCTCGTTGGTGCCAGGCGCAAAGATATGCAGCGATGATAGCAGGCTCGTATACCCGGGCTAATGGACCTGCCGAAAGTAGCCGAGACTGGTCCTGCCCGGGTTGTTGCCGGTTTGCCTTGTTCCGCCGACTGGTTTCCTGTGCCCGTGCCGGTAGTGACGTCCCGCCCCGTCGTGTGATCGATAGTTACGATGTCGCAGTCGCGGGGTCCCGAGGTAGATAACCTGGCGGCTGTTTTCATCGGGCCTTTCGACGTAAACGACCTCGGGTGCAGGCGGCTGCCGGGCCGCTTTTTGTTTTTCCCGTTCGAGTGCCAGCCGGTCAAGTTCCAGCCGTTCCCGATGCATGCGCTGCCACTGATTGGCAATGGAATAGTAGTCGGACGTGGTCTTATCAGCAGTGCCGACGACGTTGGACACTTCGATTTGTGTTAGCTGCGCCGGCGCGATTTCAGGTGGCGTGTCGGAGTAATGGGTAATGCCTTTGGCGTCGACCCATTTATGTACCGTGCCGGCAGAGGCGGGCATGCCGGCCCAACACGTCATTAGTACTGCCAATACCAGTAGCCTGACCTGACTCGTATGCGCCCGGACCCGAGCGTCATCCGCGGATCGGACCAATGCCCGGGAATTGTCAGGACTTGCGGCCATCGCGACAGTAATTCTCGAATATGAATCTTGCGATCGATTCGACATCGTTGATATCGAGCACCGGGATTTCGATGCCGTCGGGCGGAATGCCGTCGCAGGCCAGTGCGATGACAGAATCGTCCCCGGTATACAGGTAGGGCTTACCCAGCTCGGCGCGGTGCAGCTCTATCTTGGGGAAGTGGATATCCTTGTAGCCTTCAACCAGCACCATGTCGATCCGCGAAGTATCCAGCGAGGCGATGATTTGTCGCAGGTCGGGCTCGTCTCCCGGGTGATCGAACTCGGTGATCATCGCCATGCGTGTGGTGGTGCAGATGACGGTTTGATCGGCGCCGGCCTTGCGTAATTCGTAACTGTCCTTGCCGGGAAAGTCGAGGTCGAAATGATGATGTGCATGCTTGATAACCGATACGCGCAAACCGCGTGCCTTGAGCGCCGGGATCAACTGCCGCAACAGCGTCGTCTTGCCGGTACCGCTCCAGGCGCTGAAGCCGAGAATGGGGATATCGTCGTGCATATTAGTGGTCAGCCTGCAGGGTTTGTCGATCTGACGGCGTGTTGATGTTGCGGAACATCTCGCTGCAATCGGAGAAATCGGTGCGCACGTAGTCGTGCAACGCGTACCAGCGGTCGATCTTGCGGTCGCCACTATCGAGAAACTGGCCGAGGCTCGCGCGTAAATCCACTTTTATCAGCGCATGCACCGGTTGCAGGCGCTCGCCGTCGAAAGCGACGCAAATCGACGCACCGCTTTGTTGCTGGCTGGCGATGAAACGCGCGGCGTAATCGGCGACAAGCCGTGGCCCGTCACAGGGCAGGGTCAGGATGAAATCGGTTTCGACACTGTCCATCGCGCTGGCAAAACCGGCCAGCGGGCCCTGGTAGTCCTGCAGTTGGTCGCTAATCACCGGGCAACCGTAATCCCGATATCGATCCAGGTTGCGGTTGGCGTTTATCACGATACCGAGTGACTGGCGTTCGAGTTCCGCTATCAGGATCTCGACCAGCGCCTTGCCGTTGAACTCGATCAGTCCCTTGTCCTGGCCTCCCATACGTCGGCCCTGACCGCCGGCGAGTATAACCGCGGTAATGTCGTCGACCGTGGTACTCATTCGTCTCCCTTGAACCCGGGTAACAGGCGATGCGTCAGGCCAGGGTTGACGGTGTTGGTCCTGGTCGACAGGCGTAGCTGCGGCTCGTTGGATAGTGCCTGGTTTGCAAGCGGCCGCGCCGCCGGGGCAAGGAGCAGATTTCCTGACATCTGGTGAAATTCTTCGGATCCGGTTTCTCGGGACGCGCAGTTTACCAATCCCTGGCAGTGCGCGTCGAATTTTCATTGGGGCGACCAGGCAAAACGGGTAAAATGCCGGCTTTGGTTTAATTTGAACGAGGCAGTAATGGACGAAGAAGCGCTTAACATGTCGATTCGCAAATTCCTGAAAAAGGTCGGCATCACGTCGCAACGCGAAATCGAGCGTGCGGTCGACCTGGCCAATAACGAAGGCCGGCTCGATGGCAACCCGGTGCGGGTCAAGATAACGCTGGAATGCGACCTGATCGACGACGCCCTGTCGATCGAAGACGAAATCAGGTACTGAGCCAGATGAGCGAAGAGCGCGACTTCATCCCGCTGGATATCGCGGTGTTGACGGTCTCCGACAGTCGCGACGAGGCCAGCGATAAATCGGGTCCGCTGCTGGTCGGGTATCTTACCGAGGCCGGTCACCGGCTCGCGGAAAAAACCATCGTGCCGGACGACAAGTACCGCATTCGAGAAGTCTTGTCACGCTGGATCGCCGACGAAAGTCTGCAGGTGGTGCTGACCACCGGCGGCACCGGGGTCACCGGTCGCGACGGCACGCCGGAAGCCGTGGCGCCGCTGCTCGACAAGGTCATCGACGGATTCGGCGAAACCTTCCGCAGCCTGTCCTACCAGACCATCGGCACCTCGACGCTGCAGTCGCGCGCGATTGCCGGGGTCGCCAACGGCACCTATATCTTCTGCCTGCCGGGCTCTTCCGGCGCCTGCAAGGACGCCTGGACGAAACTGATCGCGACCCAGCTCGATTACCGTACCCGCCCCTGTAACCTGGTCGAACTGATGCCGCGCCTGCGCGAAAAGTAACAAACCCGATCGATACGGCATGGAAAAGATGATCATCGTTTGCAGGCCGGGCCGGGTTGCTGCGCTCGCCGAACATTCGTCTAATAACAATCGTGCACAGATATTTCCTCAAAACGCTTAACTTTGCGCTGCACGGAGTTCACCTCGGTCTTATAGCGTTTAGCCTGCTGGGCTGGATGTTTTGCCAGACCCGGCTGCTGAACCTGATTGCACTCGGTTTGATACTTTTTTCCTGGTATGGATTGGGACCTCTGCTCGGCAAGGCCCACGCCTGGGGCTATTGCCTGATTACCGATATGCAGTGGAAAGTTCGCAAGAAACTGGGGCTTAACAGTCGCAGAGGCGGTTACATGAAATACCTGGCGGACAACTTGTTTGGCGGGGACTTCGACGAATCCCGGATCGACAAATGGAGTGTCGCCGTGATACTAACCTGTTTCCTGTTATCGCTTGCCAGCTACCTGTGGCTTGGAAGTTGTCTGTCACCATCAGTTGAGTAACAAGCGCCTGTTTGCGTCACAATGCCAAAGGTTGAAAATGGGCAAAGCAGGATTGCCCCGGCAGAATTTCGCATTCAGGAAGATCTGCCGCGCCGGGCACGAACATGTAACCACGTGAGCCCCATCGCGATGATCGACCCGAGGAAGGCGAGCGCGGCGTCCTTCTGTGCGTCCCATTCATCGCCCTGGGTACCGAGATAGGCGGTGCCCAGCTCGGGACTGACGATGACCGCGGTAACCGCTTCGATGACTTCGTAGATTGCGCTGAAAGCAAGAATGCAGTTCAGCGTGATGAAATAAGACCACGAAGTCTTCAGCCCGGATGTGCGCAGCATGATTTCACGCATCGGATAGGCCAGCAGCAGACCGAACGAGAAATGCACGATGCGATCGTAATGATTGCGTTCGAACCCGAACCAGTCCTGCAACCAGAACCCGAATGGCGTCTCCGCGTAAGTGTAGTGTGCACCCACCAGGTGCAGGCTGATGAAAATAACGAACAGTCCGTATGAAAAATTGGAAAACTGGAAGCGGTTATAAGTGAAAACCAGCACCGCGCTCCAGATAATTACCAGCAGATTTTCCAGTAACCAGTCGCGCGGGTAGAGCGGGTTGATCGCCGTGACAACCCATATCGCGACTAACCACAACATCATCACCTGCAGCATGCGGTTGGATCGGAACGATCTCGAGGTCATTTTATATCCTGAAAAATCAAACGCTCTTCCAATAAAATCAAATGCTTAGTCGATACCAGATCTATTCTAAGGCAATATGGCATGATTTGGATCAATTCATTACCCGCGGATTCGGTAAAAACTTCTTGTTACAAAAGTGTTTCGAGATATGTACAAAGATATAGCCAATAACGCGGCCGGTATTCCCTCGAGAGCAGGGGGATTTGAACACGCTGCAGATAAGTCTGGCGACGAGAGTATCTACATAGATGCAGGCACCAGGCATTTTCGGCTGCAGGTTTACGAGCGCGATGGTTCGCTCGAACATGACGTGCTCGTTCCAAGCAGTAGCGATCTGCTTGAACTGCTGTCGACGCAAGGGAATATCGGAGCAGGCATTTCGAATCTGGATACGGATCGCGTTTTTGTTACCGGCAAGCTGGCGGCCGCGGTTCGCGAACGGATTGGCGGCGGCAAACTCGTTCTGCCGGCCGCCGCCTTCTGGATGGCGGCGCGCGATCTGATCGAATTGCCCGAGAACGAAAACGTCGGTTCTCTGGCAATAGTCGACCTGTCGGCTTCGGGTTACCTGGTTATTGGTGTCGATCGAAGCGGTCGGCTCAAAGATGACCTGTTGCTGGCTAATCCACGATGTGGCGCGGGTTCAGGTATTAATCTTGATCGCGTGCTGCAAAAGCTGAACCTTCGGCACGATCAGGTCGACGGGCTGCTCGAGGCCTATCTGGGAGACGCCGGCCGTAAACGTCGACAGGCGACTACCGTGCGCGTCGACCGCTGCGGCGTATTCAGTACCTCGGCGACCATTTCCGACAAGAACCAGGGGATTCCGCTCGACACGGCCCTCGCCACCACGTTGAAATCCGAGGTGGAAAAAACCGTCAGGAAGCTGCCGGATGGTTTCGACAAGGTTTATCTCACGGGCCGTATATTTCGCTGGCAGTATGCGCGTGACTGTGCGCAGGATCTGTTGCGAGAACAGGGCGTTGCCGCTGTTGTGACCGATGCCGAAAACGACCAGCTGCTGAAGTCGTTGCGAGGATTGGTAACGAACATCGGGGCGGATAACCTGGC
>JAASSH010000557.1 GCA_021767985.1 Gammaproteobacteria bacterium
GGGTGTGCTGATCGCCGGCGTAGTCCAGTTACTGTTTCAATTGCCCTTCCTGTACCGTGAAGGATTGCTGCCGCGGCCCAAATGGGGCTGGCGTCACGAGGGGGTGCAGAAAATCATCCGCCTGATGATTCCGGCACTCTTCGGTTCGTCGGTAGCGCAGATTAACCTGCTGTTCGATACCTTCATCGCTTCCTTCCTCGTCACCGGCAGCGTGTCCTGGCTTTACTACTCCGACCGCCTGCTGGAATTCCCGCTCGGCGTTTTCGGTATCGCGCTCGCTACCGTGGTTTTGCCCAACCTGTCGGAAGCGCATTACAAGAAGGGCGCGACCCATTTCAACGAAACCCTGCGCTGGGCGATTCAGCTGTCCTTGATGATCGCGGTGCCCGCCACCTTCGGCCTGTTCCTGCTGGCGCAACCGATTCTGGCCACCCTGTTCCAGTACGGCGCATTCAGCGCAAACGACTCGATGATGGCGGCCTACAGCCTGATGGCTTACAGCCTCGGCCTGCCCGCCTTCATCCTGATCAAGATCCTGGCGAGCGGTTTTTACGCGCGCCAGGATACCAGGACCCCGGTGCGTATCGGCGTCCAGGCGATGGTCTTCAACATGCTGCTGAACGTCGTCTTCGTGGTCTGGATGGTGCGATCGGGATTCATCGCGCCGCACGTCGGACTCGCGCTCGCGACTTCCGCCTCCGCTTATTTCAACGCCTACCGGCTGGCACGCGAGCTGCGCCGCGACGCCATCCTGGGCCCGGTGGAAACTTTCAGCCTGCCGTTGCTCAAGATTCTCGGCGCCTGTATCGCGATGGGCCTGCTAATCCACTTCATGTTGCCGAACGTAGATTTGTGGAGCGAGCTGCGCTGGTTCGGCCGCCTGCGAGAACTCGCCATACTGATCCTGCCGGCAATCTTGTTTTACGGCATCCTGCTTTGGATAATGGGCTTTCGACGCCAGCATATCGTCGCCTGAAACCGCCTGACTTTTGCACCAATGAAACTAATCCGTGGACTCTACAATCTGAAGCAACCGCTGCCCGCGAGCGCGGTGACTATCGGTAATTTCGACGGCGTGCATCGCGGGCATCAGCTTGTCATCAGCCAGTTGAAGCGAGTCGCCGAACAGACTTCGCTGCCCACCGTGGTGATTATTTTCGAGCCGCAACCGATCGAATATTTCGCGCCCGGGCGCGCGCCCAAGCGCCTGGCCAGGTTTCGAGAAAAAATCGCCTACCTGAAGGGCCAGCAAATCGACTACCTGTTATGCCTGCACTTCGATGCCAGGCTGGCCGAGCAAAGCGCCGAGGATTTCGTGCAGAAAATTCTGCTCGAAAGCCTCAACACCCGGCACCTGGTCATCGGCGACGACTTCCATTTCGGTAAAAACCGGCAGGGTAATTTCGAGTTTTTACAACAGAACAGCGCGCGCTTCGGCTTCACCGTCGACGAAACCGAAACCCTGATGGACGACGGCGAGCGTGTCAGCAGCACGCGCATCCGCGAATGCATCGAGCAGGGTAATTTCGAAAAGGCGGCGCAGCTGCTCGGCCGACCCTATTCGCTGTCGGGCCGGGTCGCGCACGGGCAAAAACTGGGACGTCAGCTCGGATATCCGACTATAAACATCAAAATGGGCGATAAAACCCTGATCGTTAAAGGAATATTTGCGGTTCGAGTGAAAGGAATAGATAATCGCGTGCTTGAGGGCGTGGCCAGTATCGGTACGCGCCCAACGGTGGCCGGCGTCGACACTATCCTCGAGGTATACATTCTGGATTTCGATCAGGACGTGTATGGTTACAGCGTCGAGGTCGAGTTTTTGCACAAGCTGCGTGACGAGCAAAAATTCGATTCGCTGGAAGAATTGACCGTCCATATCGGGCGCGACACCGAGAACGCGATAGCTTATTTTAGACGAGACGAATAGCAGTTGGCTGACTACAAATCCACATTAAACCTGCCCGACACCGAATTCCCGATGCGCGGCAACCTCGCCAATCGCGAGCCCGAGCGCCTGCAGAAGTGGCAGGACCAGGACCTGTACCAGAAAATTCGTGACGCGCGCGTCGGCC
Source organism: Gammaproteobacteria bacterium (assembly GCA_021767985.1). GTDB lineage: Bacteria > Pseudomonadota > Gammaproteobacteria. The sequence continues at coordinate 2,076 of JAASSH010000557.1, forward strand.
GCAAGCGCTACGTGCTGCACGACGGCCCGCCCTACGCCAATGGCGATATTCACATTGGCCACGCGGTCAACAAGATCCTGAAGGACATGATCGTCAAGGCGCGCACGCTGAACGGCGAGGACGCGCCCTACGTGCCCGGCTGGGATTGTCACGGGTTGCCGATCGAACACCAGGTCGAGAAAAATCTCGGCAAGGTCGGCGTCAAGGTCGAGGCCGACGAATTCCGACAGGCCTGCCGTGACTATGCGCTCAAGCAAATCGACCAGCAGCGCGTCGACTTCATCCGCCTCGGTGTGCTCGGTGACTGGTACGACCCGTACCTGACGATGAAATTCGAGACCGAGGCCAACATCGTGCGCTCGCTCGGCAAGATTATCGAGAACGGGCACGTCATCCGCGGTGACAAGCCGGTGCACTGGTGTACCGACTGCGGTTCGGCGCTGGCCGAGGCCGAAGTCGATTACAGGGACAAGACCTCGCCTGCGATCGACGTGCGTTTCCGCGCGGTCGACGAGACTGCATTCATGTCGGCCCTGCAGGTCGAATCGGCGGGACC
>JAASSH010000558.1 GCA_021767985.1 Gammaproteobacteria bacterium
ACGGCGATGCGCTGCGTTGGCCTGCTCCGCGTTGGTAATGGTGAACTGCTTGACTTTTTCGCCAGCAAGCAGATTCAACTTGGCGCTGAAAGCCTGCTCGTCAAATACGTTGTCGGATTCGATGCTCCAGTATTCCTGCGGGTTGAAGGCCTCGATTTCGAGCTCGCGCTCTACGATCATGCGCAGCGCGGGGCTTTGCACGCGCCCGGCGGATAGCCCGCGCCTTATCTTGCGCCACAGTAGCGGCGACAGGTTGAAGCCGACCAGGTAATCGAGTGCACGCCGTGCCTGCTGCGCGTTGACCAGGTCCATCGTGATTTCACGCGGATGCTCGATAGCTTCGGAGACCGCCTGCCGGGTGATCTCGTAGAAAGCGACGCGGTAGACGCGCTTGTTCTTGACCAGGTTTTTTTCGTCGAGTAATTCGTACAGGTGCCAGGAAATGGCCTCGCCTTCGCGGTCCGGGTCAGTCGCAAGATAAATTGAATCGGCCTTTTTCAGCTCTTTCTTGATGCTGGCGATGTGCTTTTGATTGCGCTCCACCGGCGTGTAATTCATCTTGAAGCCATTGTCGGTCTCGACCGCGCCTTCCTTCGGGACCAGGTCGCGCACGTGGCCATAGGACGCCAGTACCTTGAAATCCTTGCCCAGGTATTTTTCTATGGTTCTTGCTTTCGCCGGAGATTCGACGATTACGAGATGGCTAGCCATTTAATGTAACTGGTTTGCTGCGATAACTAAGGTAGTTTCGGGTTTAATGGAACACGGCCGGCTGATCTGCAAATACGATATCTTCGTAATGCATCAGGGCATTTTCGTCCTGCTCTTCGGAACTGTTGAACAACACCATCATGACGATCCACTTCAGTTCCTCGATGTCGACTTCGGAATCCGACTCGAGCGCCATGACCCGGTTGATGACCATTTCACGCAGGCGTGGCGTCAATACACCGGACTGTTCGAGAAACAGCAGGAAGCCGTGAGCGTTATAGGCCAGTCGGGTGCTTTCCTCGGGCGCCAGTATCCGCGTGGCGCTCTCGGATTGGTCGGAAGCCGTGCTGTCTTCAACCTCCGCCAGTCCATCGAGCCATTCGAAAGCCTTGTCGATTTCCAGCGAGTTAAAGCCGGCGGCACGCAGGTCGGCATCGATGCCGTCGCGGTCTTCCGGGAGGTTTTCATCCTGGTCCGCGTAGCTCGAAAAAATATACATCAGAACGTCGATAACGCCTTCTTTCATGGATACCTCGTTTAGATCCTGACGAAGCAGCCGCCAGGTGCCGATTGAATTAAATCATTAAGTTCGAGTACCAGTAGCATGGATGAAAGCTGGTCGATGGTCAAGCCGCTGCGTTGTACAAGTATGTCACAGTTGACCGGGTCGTAACCGATCGTATCGAGCAGGCGTCTATGCGCCGGATCGACTTTGGTGATGTCGACATTGTCGTCCGCGCGGTTCTCCTCGATAACGAAACTGGCAAGCTGAGTTAGCTCTCGAGTAATGTCTCGCGGTTGTTCCACCAGCGTGGCTCCATCGCGGATCAGGTCGTGGCAACCGCGCGTTTGCGGGTTGTGAATCGAGCCGGGAACTGCAAATACCTCGCGACCCTGTTCCGCGGCGAGACGCGCGGTAATCAGCGACCCGCTGCGCTGCGCGGCTTCGACCACCAGGGTGCCCAGGGCAAGGCCGCTGATGATTCGATTACGCTGTGGAAAATTCGGGCGCTGCGCACTGGTACCGAGCGGGAATTCGGAAACGATAAGCCCCTGTTGCAGGATCTGAGCGGCAAGCCTGCGGTGACGACCGGGATAGACAAGGTCGATACCCGTAGCGGTGACTGCCAGGGTATGCCCGCCGGCCTGCAGTGCACCGCAATGGGCCTCGCCGTCGATTCCCAGCGCCATGCCGCTGGTAATGACCAGGCCAGCCGCGGCAAGCTGCGCGGCAAAATCGAACGCGGTCTGGGCACCCCCCGGGGTGCACAGGCGGCTGCCCACGATCGCGACTTGCGGTGCTGTTAAGAGTTCGACATTGCCGCTGGCGTAAAGCAGGAGCGGAAAATCCGGGATTTGGCGTAATAGCGCCGGGTAACTGTTGTCGTCATAACAAACCAGCTGATTGTTGTCGGTCTGTGCCCAGGCCAGATCTGTCGCAACTTCTCGATCGCATCGGCGTTTGACGCGTGCGATAGCCTTTGGTGTTAGCCCGATTGCGCGCAGTGCAGCGGGGCTGCTGTTGCAAATTGCTGTCGGGTCGTCATCGAAGTGCTGCAGCAGGCCTGACAGGGTCGCGCTGCGAGTGCCGAAGCTGTGGTAAAGATGCAGGAAATCGGGCAGCAATTCCGTTTGCATTTGAGTCTCCAGTTCCATTTGCAGACTCGGACACTATAGCACCAGGACGATGCCTGGTGCCAGAGGGTCTAGATTATGACCAGGATGACCTGGCGCGGTGGTTCAGGGTGATTCGACGTAATCGTCTTCGGTAATCGGGGAATCGGACTCCATGATCAACGCATAGCTCATTTTCTCGAACGAGCGGATAACCATGGCCATGCCGACCTGTTCGTCCGGGAGCTTGACGAGAAAGCGCGGCTTGTCCTCGAGCTTGTCGAGAACTACCTCGCCGGTGCGACG
>JAASSH010000559.1 GCA_021767985.1 Gammaproteobacteria bacterium
GTGGTTTCGAATACCGGGTCAGGGTCCTATTGCTTTCCGAGCGCCGCGGGCCGGCGAAGGTGGCGCAGACTCTGTATGAAGAATCCGAGGAGAGCATCCGCAAGCGTGAAGCACTGCGTGAACAGCACCGGCTGGCAGCCGCCACTACGCCGCACCCACAACGCAAGCCTGACAAGAAAGCGCGGCGTAAACTGCGTGAGCTGAAATGGTAAGACCGGTAACACCGCTGTTGACGGTCGATATCGTTATCGAGATGCTCGACCGGCCAGGACACCCCATTGTGCTGATTGAACGTAAGCATCCGCCCCATGGCTGGGCGTTGCCCGGTGGCTTTGTGGATGTCGGTGAGCGTCTCGAACAGGCGGCTGTCCGTGAAGCCAGGGAAGAAACTTCACTGAGTGTGGAGCTGGTCGCATTGCTGGGTTGCTATTCAGATCCGACGCGTGATGCACGTGGCCACACAGTGAGTGCGGTGTATGTGGCGACGGCGTCGGGTGTCGCCGCGGCCCGCGATGACGCAAAAGCCCTGGACTTTTTCGACGCCGGCGAGTATCCCGAGTTGGCGTTTGATCATGCCCAGATCATTGAAGATTACCTGCAATACCGGCGTACGGGGCGGCTGGCGCCGTTACGTCTTCAGCAGTAGGCGGGTGCTTGATGTACGTGGGGCGATTGTCGCAGACTGTTGAGAATGGTCAGCAGAGGGTCGTTGTGCGTGTCGGTATTCACGCAAAGCACCGGCTGCTGGGCGGCCATATGGCCTTTCCACGGCGTGGATAAGCTGGGCACCGGGGTGCGAATCAGTGCCAGGTCGTATTGATGCAATGCCATTGCCACCTGTGCCTCTTGCGCTGAACGGGCGCGAAAGAGTCTGATCTGTTTGCCGATGGTGTTCTGCACCATTTCAGCGAGACTGTCGTCATCCTCGACGTGCAGAATGCTGGGTGGCCGTCCCGCGGAACGTTGACCCGCCTGTTTCAATGCAAAGACCAGGCGTGCATAATCCGTGGATCGACATAACCAATCAGGATCCGTCCCCCATCTTGCCGTATTCTGTGTCGTGGAGATGACGAGAATGGACAACCAGGGGTGTTGCTGGCGCAATTCCATGGCGAATGAGATACCGTCACGGTCGGCCAGCAGCAGATCAATAGCGACGCCATCGTAATGTTTGCCCCAGAGTAGACGCTGTGCCTGCTCGGCTTCGACGGCGCAGTCGACTTCCACGCCGGTCGAAGTCAGGCGTTGTCGAAGCGGTTCCAGTTTTTCTTCATCTGAAGAACAAAGTAACAGGCGTAAGATACTGGTTGGTTGAGATGACATCTAAATGTTTCTGGGTTTTGTCAGCTTATTACGACTAACTAACGGCGGCAGCAAGTATTTATTGAGCCTCCGACACTGGTTCAGGTCTGCTGCCGAGCGGATGCTTTAACTTATTGTGTTTCTGTGTTTTTCCAGGTCGAGCTATGCATTTTCATGGTTAATTGCGTACCATGATGCCTGTTTGCGGGTAGCTATCTGACCCGAGCAGGTATTGGAGGAAAGATGCGTCCATCCCAGTTGTTTACGGTTTTGGAGACAGAATTTCAAAGTGTGCAGCATGCGCAGCACACGCCGGTTATGTTGTGGGGGCCACCGGGTGTCGGCAAGTCTCAGATCGTTGCCCAGGTTGCCGAGGGGCATCAGGTGCCTGTGATCGATATCCGTCTTTCACAAATGGAACCCACCGATCTTCGCGGCATTCCGTTTCGAGTTGGCGAACAGGTCGAATGGGCGGTTCCGGCCATGTTACCCCATACCGAACGCCATGGGCCGAGGGGGATACTCTTCCTGGATGAGATTACGTCGGTTCCACCGAGTGTCTCTGCAGCAGCCTACCAACTGATTCTAGACCGCCGATTGGGCGCCTATGAAGTGCCCGATGGCTGGGCGATTTTCGCCGCCGGTAATCGTCAGGGTGACCGCGGTGTGACCTATAGCATGCCGGCGCCGCTCGCCAATCGATTCTCCCATTATGAACTGGAGGTTAACCTGGATGACTGGGTATCCTGGGCCTATGCCAATGGTATGGATGAACGCCTGATCGCATTCCTGCGCTTTCGACCCGAATTACTGTTTGAATTTGATCCGTCTCATAACCCGGTGGCTTTTCCGTCACCGCGTTCCTGGGAATTTACCCATCGCGCCTTACAGAAGTTTGATGGCAATGCTGATGTTCTGGTGGAGGCGCTGCAGGCCTGTGTCGGCCCGGCGGCGGGAATCGAATTACATGCTTTTGTTGACAATCTGGACAAACTTCCCGATATCGATGCCATTACCCGCGGGGAATCGGTGCCGGTTCCAAAAGAGACCGATCTCCAATATGCAGTGGCTTCGGCGCTGGTGGGTCGAGCCATTCGCGCACGCGATACGGGTGATGCACAGACCGTTTACGGGCATATCATCGATTACGCGGGTACCTTCCCGCAACGCGAAATGGGTGTCATGCTGATATCCGACATGCACCGCGCCATTGGACAGGACCTGTTCCAGGTCCCACAGTTTTCCAAATGGGCCAAAGCGGTGGCCGACGTCATGCTGTTCGATATGTAGGCGCTGATTACCGGCATGTCGGACGACATTGAAACCAAA
>JAASSH010000560.1 GCA_021767985.1 Gammaproteobacteria bacterium
CTTCTGGCGCGGTATGCTCGATAGCCGGAGCCCAACCGTTGGCAAGGATGTAAGCGATCTGTGCCTGGATCTCGCTCTGGTCGAACTTTGGCAGGAAACCGAATGTTTCCAGTGTCCGGGTCGTTTCAAAGTTACCCATGTCATGTTGTACAGCCATTGTTTATTCCTCGTATATATTTTGTATCGATAAAGTCGTCGTCTGCAGGACGCGGGATTAACCCACGTCCAGCTTGTCGACGGTTTCGAATTCGAACTTGATTTCCTTCCAGGTTTCCATCGCCATGGCCAGTTCAGGGCTGGACTTGGCAGCTTCCGTCAGGATGTCACGAGCTTCTTTCTCGATCTGACGACCTTCGTTACGAGCCTTGACAGAGGCTTCGAGAGCAACACGGTTAGCAGCTGCACCTGCAGCGTTACCCCATGGGTGACCCTGGGTACCACCACCGAACTGCAGTACGGAATCATCACCGAAGATGGTGACCAGTGCAGGCATGTGCCATACGTGGATACCACCCGAAGCGACAGCGAATACGCCCGGCATTGAACCCCAGTCCTGATCGAAGAACACACCACGTGAACGATCTTCCGGTACGAAAGACTCACGCAGCTGATCAACGAAACCGAGGGTTGACTGACGGTCGCCTTCCAGCTTGCCGACAACGGTACCGGTGTGCAGGTGGTCACCACCCGAGAGGCGCAGACACTTGGCCAGTACGCGGAAGTGAATACCATGCTTAGGATGACGGTCGATTACAGCGTGCATCGCACGGTGGATGTGCAGCAGCATGCCGTTCTTGCGGCACCAGTTGGCCAGGCCGGTGTTGGCAGTGAAGCCACCGGTGAGGAAGTCGTGCATGATGATCGGCATACCCAGTTCTTTGGCAAACTCGGCGCGCTCGTACATGTCTTCGGGGGTTGCTGCGGTAACGTTCAGGTAGTGACCCTTGGTTTCACCGGTTTCCTGCTCAGCCTTCTGGATCGCTTCGGCAACGAACTCGAAGCGGTCACGCCAGCGCATGAACGGCTGGGAGTTCACGTTCTCGTCGTCCTTGGTCAGGTCAAGACCGCCGCGCAGACACTCGTAAACGGCGCGGCCGTAGTTCTTGGCAGAGAGGCCCAGCTTCGGCTTGATGGTACAACCCAGCATCGGACGACCGTACTTGCCCAGGCGATCACGCTCCACCTGGATACCAGCCGGCGGACCACCACAGGTCTTGATGTAGGCGATCGGGAAGCGGATGTCTTCCAGACGCAGGTGCTTCAACGCCTTGAAGCCGAATACGTTACCTACAAGGGAGGTCAGTACGTTTACGACAGAACCTTCTTCGAACAGGTCAATCGGGTAAGCGACGAACGCGTAGAAAGATTCGGAGTCACCCGGTACGTCCTCGATGCGATAGGCGCGACCCTTGTAGTATTCGAGGTCGGTGAGCAGTTCGGACCATACGGTACTCCAGGTACCGGTCGAACTTTCGGCTGCAACCGCCGCTGCGACTTCCTCGCGCGGCACTTCCGGCTGACCCGTGACTTTGAAACAGGCCAGCAGGTCTGTATCGAGTGGTACGTAATCCGGGGTCCAGTATTTATCGCGGTACTCCTTTACGCCCGCTTGATAGGATTTCTCTGCCATGGTTAGTCTCCCATTTCGTTGACTATCTAAGTTGGTTCTAAGTAAAAAATCGTGACTTTTATAAATCAGGGTGCGCATCATCGCTGAGCGCGTTAATTAAAACAAATTGATATTTTATTGATAACTCATAGATAAAAATCTATATTTTCCTTTTCACGGTATTTTCGGCCCTGTAACGCCTTGAACACCGGTTTTTTTTGCGCACCTGCATACCACGCTACACCGGGTGGTGCGCTTCCCACGCCCGGCGTAACTCGCGTGTTTTTTCCACCATGCGATAAGTGGAGCGATTATTGTTGAATCGCGAAATATCATGAAAATCGACCCAGAGCACCTCGTGCGCCTCAACACTGCCGGGCAGAGGCAGACTGTCGTCGATTTCCACCAGAAAACGGATATCAATATGCTCGTGGGTCGGCGCTTCGTGAGACGCGCGAATCGTGTGTATATCGACATCAAACACCGCCTCGTCTATCAAACGAATGTGAGCGGGATCGAGACCGGTCTCCTCCGATGTCTCACGTAGTGCAACGCGCAGTACATCGTTGTCGCCATCGGCATGACCGCCTGGCTGAAACCACTGGTCCAGCTTGCGATGATGCAGCATCAATACGCTTTCGCGGTCCGGGCTTACCACCCAGGCCGAGCCGGTCACGTGTGCCGGCCATAATTCCCGGTAAAAAATATCCTCGTGCTCCTCTACGAACATGATCGCACGCCGGATATAAGCCGCCTCGTCCATGAACCGGGTACGGTGCTGTTGCAGCAAACTGAGCAGTTCCTGACGATGCATACTCAGATCACCGCAGGATTCTGCACCGCGGCGAGCGCCGCAGCCGCAGCTTCTTCGACATCGGCTTCGCGGCCCGACAGCGTCAGGCGCCCGTGGGCACCGACCGCGCGCACGTCAATAAGAGTGATTTCAGCGGCTTTTTCAGCCTGGTTAGCCGCATAGACGATGTAACCGGCAGGCTGCACTTCCAGAATGAACATGCTTTCC
>JAASSH010000561.1 GCA_021767985.1 Gammaproteobacteria bacterium
GGGGAACCCGATAAGCAGCGCTTTGCCACACTGCGCAACGGTTACCACGGGGATACCCTGGGCGCCATGTCGGTCTGCGATCCGGTCACCGGTATGCACAGCCTGTTCAATTCGGTACTGAGCCAACAGTATTTCGTCGACCGACCGAACAGCCGATTCGGAGAGTCCTGCGACCCGGGCGAACTCGATTCACTCGAACAGGTGCTGCGGCAAAACCACCGACGGATCGCGGCACTGATTCTGGAACCGATCGTGCAGGGCGCCGGAGGTATGTATTTTTACTCGGCGGACTACCTGCGGCGGGCGCGCGAACTTTGCGATCGCTACCGGGTGCTGTTGATCGCCGACGAAATTGCCACCGGTTTTGGCCGCAGCGGCAAACTCTTCGCCTGCGAGCACGCGGAGATCACGCCGGATATCATGTGCATCGGCAAGGCACTCACCGGTGGCTACCTGAGTCTTGCCGCGACCCTGACGACCAGCGAGGTAAGCACGAGCATCGACCGTGGCGAACCTGGTGTCTTCATGCACGGGCCGACTTTCATGGCGAATCCGCTGGGCTGCGCGGTCGCGCTGGCGAGTATCGAGCTGCTGCTCGAATCCGGCTGGCAAGCGCGCGTCGCGCAGATCCAGCAACAGCTGAAGGATTTCCTGGCGCCCTGCGCACAAATGCCGCAGGTCGCCGAAGTACGTTGTCTCGGCGCGATCGGCGTGGTCGAAATGAAGCATCCAGTCGATATGGCGACTATCACGCGCCAGTTTGTCGAAGCGGGCGTCTGGGTGCGGCCGTTCGGCCGTCTGGTTTACCTGATGCCAGCCTACGTGATTAGCGATGACGAGCTGTCGCGGCTTTGCCATGCCGTGGTAGAGGTGGTTGCCCGCCAGGCCGATTAAGATTTTCGCCTTGCGGCCGATAAGCGGGTCAGAGGTTGCTATGAAAAAATCTACCGTACTGACATTACTGTTATCGAGCCAGTTGCTCGGCGGCTGCGTCGAACCGGCGCTTGTGGTGGGACAACCGGGAACGAGCCTGTCCAGTGAAGCGGTCCGGATATACTATATCGATCGTCCGAGCTGCACTTTCGAGACGATTGCGCATATAAAGGTCACGGGCGGTTACTTTACGCTGAATTCGATGCTTCGCAATATGCGCCAGGACGCGGCTGAAGTCGGGGCCAGCGGGCTTTACGTGCTACATACGCAGCAACTGCATAACAGGGAATATCTGGGGACGGCCAAAGCAATCCGTTGCCTGTCGGCCTAGCTAAGGCGAGAGCTAGTCTTCGTTCTCTTCGTCTTCCTGTTGATCGTCCTCGGGGACTTCTTTCAGAATCTTATCTTTTTCCTCGGGGGTTAATACCACTGTATCTTCGTCTCCCATTGCAGCCACCTCAGTACCAGAATTAGAGTTTAATTGAGCTTTCAACATCGGTCCGATTATAGTTCAGTTCAGGCGCTTTTGTAGCAAGTTTAAGCCCTGGCTAAATTTTAGGTCACATCTTCCACTTTGCCTGTTGTCCCGGTGTTACAATCGATTATCACGAGTTTGTTTGACGCGTTGCAATGACGACCAGAAAAATCACGTTAAGCGATAGCATGGGCACGGTTGAAGTGCCGGCCGATGCGCTTTACCAGGCGCAAACCCAGCGCGCGCTGGATAATTTTAAAATCAGTTCGCTACGTCTGCCGGCGAGCATGATACGCGCAATGGCGCTAATCAAACAGGCCGCCTCCGAAGTGAATGTCGAGCTTGGCAAACTCGATGCGGAGCGCGGCGCGGCGATCGCTGCGGCGGCGGCGAGCATTGCCGCGGGCGAACACGCGGACCAGTTCCCGGTCGATGTCTTTCAGACCGGCTCCGGTACCAGTAGCAACATGAATGTTAACGAAGTTATCGCGACGCTCGCTGCCAGTGACGAACTGGCGGTAGATCCCAACGACCATGTCAACATGGGACAGAGTTCCAACGACGTGTTCCCGACAGCCATTCACATTGCCGCAAGCCTCGGAGTCCACGAGCACTTGCTACCCGCCATGCAGGCGCTGGAAACCGCGCTAGCGAGGCGTATCGAGCAGCATCACGACGTTATCAAGACCGGGCCCACGCACCTGATGGATGCGATGCCGATTTCGCTGGCGCAGGAGATATCCGCCTGGGCTTCGCAGATCAAGAACGACCGTTACCGTTTGCAAACCGGATTAACCCGATTGCAGCAGCTCGCGATCGGCGGCACCGCGGTCGGCACCGGCGTTAACACCAGCGATGATTTTGGCGCGCGCATATGCGCGAAGTTACAGGCTGCGACCGGCGTTCGCCTGGTACCTATGGAGAATCCGTTCGAAGGTCTTAGTACGCAGAATACGGCGCTGGAAATCAGCGGCCAATTACGCGTGCTGGCGAGTTCGCTGACCAAGATCAGTAACGATTTGCGCTGGATGAACTCGGGTCCGTTAACCGGCCTGGGTGAAATCAGGCTAAAACCGCTGCAGCCGGGCAGTTCGATCATGCCGGCCAAGGTCAATCCCGTCATTCCCGAAGCAGTTTTGATGGTGGCGGCACAGGTTAACGGTAACGACGCCACTATCACGCACGCGGCGCAGTCGGGAAGCTTTCAACTCAACGTCA
>JAASSH010000562.1 GCA_021767985.1 Gammaproteobacteria bacterium
GGCGTAGATCAGCTCGTCGCTGACCGGGGGCGTTTGCGACAACACCCCGAGCCAGCCGAACGGATAAACCCGCTCGAATTCGCGCAGCAGGCTGGCGGGAATGGTTTTTCGGCTGACGCCATGAAATCCGTCACAACCGGCGATGAAATCGCAGTCGATGCGCTGCTCACGGCCGCCGTGAACAAAACTGACATGAGGCGAGTTCGTATCGGCGTCATGGATCCGAACCTGCTCGACCTCGTGCAACAGGATGGCATTCATCGCATCCCGCGCCTGGTAAAGGTCGAGCGTCAGTTCGGTCTGGCCATAAACCATCACCGAGCCCGCGGCAAGCTGTTTGAAATCGATGCGAAATCCGCGATTCGCCGCCGCGAGGTAGATACCTTCGTGCACCAGTCCTTCGCGATCCATGCGTTCGCCGACTCCCGCCTCGCGTAACAGCTCGACGGTTCCGCTTTCCAGCACACCGGCCCGGATGCGCGCCAGCACGTAATCCCGACTCTGGCGTTCCAGCAGCACGGTTTCGATCCCCTGGCGATACAGTAACTGGCTGAGCAGCAATCCCGCTGGTCCGCCACCGATAATAACCACCTGGGTGCGCATTGCAGACTTGTTCTCGTTCACGCCGTCAATTTCGCAAATTGGCGGTTTTTGTCAATCAAAATATCGGCACCCGGCAACCTGATCCTGGTCAAATCGCAAATCGAATCAATATGTTAGTATTCTCGATCAGCTTGAAATTCGGGCCAGTTAACATCGAGAGGCATCAATGCGCGCGATCTCCATTATCAAAAGCGAACACAAAAACCTTGGTGCGGTTCTGTACAGCCTCGAAAAGCTAATCGAAGAGATCGATGACGGTAAACAGCCCGACTTCGGCATCTTCCACGGGCTGTTTACCTACATCGATCGCTTTCTCGATCGTTTCCATCATCCCAAGGAAAATCACTACCTGTTCCCGAAACTGCTGGCGCGCGCGCCCGATACCGAAAGCATTATTCGCGAGCTCGGCCAGCAGCATACCGAGGGCGAGATCCTGTTCGTCGAAATGCTGAAAGCACTGTCGGCGTACGAGTTTAGCGGCGCGGCGGAGTATCCCCATTTTCGCGACACCGTGCTCAGGTACACCGAGTTCGAGCGCCGTCATGCGCAGCTGGAAGAAAAAGAAATCTTGCCGCGCGCCAGCGAGGCGCTGGAAGCTGCGGACTGGGAAGAAATCGATGCCGCCTTCGAAGAGAACGAGGACCCGATATTTGGTAAAAAGTGGGACAATGAGTTTTCGGACCTGCTGGACAAGTTGATCAATCGTTTACCCGCACCGCTGGGCCTTGGCGACATCTGGAAGTAAGGAAAACTCCTCACAATTCATGAACTACCCGGATCCGACGGTTTTCGCAAGACCGAAAAGCCGTATCAATATAGATTGATTTTGATATTTTAGTCAGTATTATGATCATATTACTGACTAAATCACATGCCCGATTTAACCGTATGGCTGTTGGACACACCGGATCATCGAAATGACAAACTCGCCGGTAATCATTGCCGGTGGCGGTATCGGCGGGCTGGCCACAGCGCTCGGACTCGCTCGCAAGGGCGTCTCCTGCGTCGTGCTCGAGCGCTCCGCCGAACTCGGTGAAATCGGTGCCGGCATCCAGATCGGCCCCAATGCGTTTCACTGTTTCGACTACCTGGGCGTTGGCGACGAGGCCCGCGCCAGGGCCGTCTATATCGACAGCCTGCGGCTGATGGACGCCCTGAGCGGTGAGCCGATCGCTGCGATTCCACTCGACGATAATTTCCGCCAGCGCTTTCGCAATCCCTACGCAGTGGTGCATCGCCCGGACCTGCATGGCGTGCTGCTCGACGCCTGTCACGCGAGCGACCTGGTGGAATTGCGTACCAGCCACGCCGTCGAAAGCTACCAGCAGGATGCCGCTGCGGTGCGGGTATTCTGCAAGGACCGGGCTCCGCTGGAGGGTCGCGCGCTGATCGGGGCAGACGGTCTGCGCTCTACGATTCGCCAGCAGCTGGTCGGAGACGGCGAACCGCGGGTTTCGGGGCATACTACCTACCGCTCGGTGATTCCGACCGAGCAAATGCCCGAGGATTTGCGCTGGAATGCGGCCACGTTGTGGGCCGGACCGAAATGCCATATCGTGCACTACCCGCTTAAGGGCTGGCAGTTGTTCAACCTGGTGGTGACTTATCACAACGACGTCGAGCAAGCCGTCGCCGGCAAGCCTGTGAGCAAGGACGAGGTACGCCGGGGATTCGAACATATCGCGCCGCGCGCGCGCCAGATCATCGAGCACGGTGAAGACTGGAAACTCTGGGTATTGTGCGACCGGGATCCGATTCTCGAATGGGTCGATGGCCGCGTCGCGCTGTTGGGTGACGCCGCACATCCGATGCTGCAGTATTTTGCCCAGGGTGCCTGCATGGCAATGGAAGACGCGGTCTGCCTGAGCCACATGTTCGAGCATCACGGGGACGATATCGAAACCGCACTACAGCAGTACATGCGACAGCGGCGCGTGCGCACCGCGCGCGTACAGCTCGATTCGCGCCTGATCGGCGACTACATTTATCACGCCGACGGTGCCACCGCGGAGGTGCGCAACCA
>JAASSH010000149.1 GCA_021767985.1 Gammaproteobacteria bacterium
GGTAACCCCGAGCAGGGTCTGATGCATCAGTCCGTCTTCGATGCCCTGCACCAGGGCATCGATCGCCTCGGGCTGATCGCCCGCGGGCTCGAACCGGGTCTCTAGCTGGAATTTCCTGGCCATAAACTATTTCGTCTTAATGATTAACACGGGTTGCTTTATCAGTGTCGGCTGGCCACGTATACTTCTGTTTCCCGACAATCGCCAACAGGACTAGCCCGTAATCGACGATTTATCGAAGCGCGTAAACGCGATAAAACCATCCCCCACTTTAGCAGTTTCGAATTTGGCTAGCCAGCTTCGTGCCCGGGGACTTGGCGCTATCGGCTTGGGCGCCGGCGATGCCGTTATCTTCAAGGCCATGCAATGAATCCAACCGCAAAATATCACCAATACGGTCTCTGTTTCACAGGCCGCCGCGTTGACCGCGCTCGGCGCCGGCCAACGCTTACAGCCGTTGCCCGGAACGTAACATGAGTGTCCCGTCAACGCAGCTCGAAACGGTTGGTGCGGCGCCCGCAGCGCTTTATCAATATAACGACCTGCGCATTATTCATCTCGAGCTGACGCACCGCTGCAACGCCGCCTGCCCGATGTGCGCACGCAACATTCACGGCGGCGCGGTCAATCCCGACATGCCGCTGGCTGAATTGTCGCTCGCCGACATCAGGCAGATACTACTACCCGATTTTATCGCTCGACTGAAGCGTATTTATGCTTGTGGAAATTACGGCGATCCGATCGTCGCGCGCGATTGCCTCGAGGTTTTCCGCTACCTGCGGGAACACGGGCCCGGTCTGCATCTCGATTTGCACACCAACGGTTCGGCACGGCGCCCGGACTGGTGGCGACAACTGGCGGCAATCATGCAACAGGGCCCGCACTACCTGCGTTTCGGTATCGACGGCCTGGCGGACACCAACCACCTGTATCGCCGAGGCACCGACTGGAAAACCATTATGCGAGCCGCCGAGGCCTTCATCGCCGCGGGTGGGCGCGCCGAATGGGACTTCCTGGTGTTCAAACACAACGAACACCAGGTGGAAGAAGCGCGCAGGCTCGCACGGGAAATGGGATTCGCGGAGTTTTTCGTGCGCAAGACCGGCCGCTTCCTCACCAGCGGCGAGTTCGAAACCTCGGATCGGTTCGAAGTGCTGGATAAAGCAGGGCAATTCGAATACTGGCTGGAACAGCCCGCAGATCCCGGCTACCGGAATCCAGAGTATTCAAACCTCGAAGAACTCAAGACACAATTCGGCAGCCATCAGAACTACCTCGACCGTGTACCGATCGATTGCAAGGTCGCCGGCAGCAAGGGCAAGATTTACCTTTCGGCTCAGGGCCTCGTCCTGCCCTGCTGCTGGTTAGGCGCGGTGTTCAGTGAGGCCAGTACGCCCGAGCGGCAGCAATTCGCACAACTCATCGAAAGCCACGGGGGCAGGAACGTGCTCGATGCCAGGCGGCATGGGCTGGCCGCGGTGATAGAAAGCGCGCTGTTCCAGCAAGCCATTCCGGGCAGCTGGGACCAGGACTCGATTGCCGCGGGCAAACTTGCAATCTGTGCCCGTACCTGCGGCAGGGATTACGATCCGCTCGAGCATCAGCGCGATTAATGCCCGCCGTTGCTAAAGCAAGGCGTCGCGTTTGACAATTCTCGTTGCTGTATTATTTTTATTGATTTAGTATACGCCTCCTCTATTCCCCGGTAGCTCAGTTGGTAGAGCAAATGACTGTTAATCATTGGGTCGCTGGTTCGAGCCCGGCCCGGGGAGCCAAACACTGAAAAGCTGGTTTGAACGCGTTCAACCGGCTTTTTTCATTCTGAGAACGATAAAACAAATCGGAGTGAAATTCCGGGTCGCGTTGACTTTCCGCCCGCAAACATCGTTATTGGCAAGGGATCTCGCGATAACGGGCCCCACAGGCGACCAGGGACAGGCAAGCTTCAGCCGTGATTTCAATCGGTCGTTGCATGGGATCTTCTTCAATCGTTGGCCGGCTAGCCATCCGGCGGAAAATCGCTCAGGATGGCTGCGAGTTCGCGGTTGACCTCATCCTGGGTAAGCAGCGGCCCTGAGACGGGTCGCGACGCGTTGACGCGCCAGACATCCTGCTTGGTTTTCAGATCGCGAATGCTCACCAGCAGGGTGGCGGTGCCGTCATCATCCGGTTTGATATCGACGATCGCGTCGCTCTCGTTCTGAATAGGCTTGAGCTTGAGTTTCTTTGTACTTGCGAGCCCAAACGCATATCGGATTTCAAGGTCCGGATCGTCGCTGACGAACTTCATACCCATATCCGCGAAAACTTTATAAATTCCCTTGGTCAACACCTCGATGATATCCGGCCGTCTTTCGCGGCTGACTTTCATCGGGTGAATCCTGAAGGTCCGGTATTGCTCGAAGGGCGCTTTGCGGTTGTATGAAACTTCTTTTTTTTGGCGGCGTTGATTCCTTGAGCACTCCCTTCTCCAGTCGAAACTTCAGCGACAGGTTATTGCGGCTGTCGGCATGGCGCAGCGCTTCATCCTGGGTTATCTTGCCGGCTCGCGTTAAATCGTACAGCGCGTCATCGAAGGTTTGTTGCACGGTTTTGCTCTGTGTCATCGCTTCTTTGATAGTGTCGATCTTGCCCTTCTGAATTAAATCCGCGATGTAGGGTGTATTGATCATCATTTCCACCGCCGCAACCCGTTTACCGTCGATGCCGTGACATAAACGCTGCGCGACGATCGCTTTTAAGTGCAGCGATAAATCCATCAGAATCTGCGTGTGAGCGGTTTCGGGGAAAAAGTTCAGAATGCGGTCGAGCGTTTGATTGGCGTTGCTGGCGTGCAGCGTGGAGACGCAAAGATGACCTGTTTCGGCATAAGACAAGGCGTGCTGCATCGTTTCGCGATCCCGAATCTCACCGATCAGTATGACATCGGGTGCTTCGCGCATCGCGTTCTTCAGGGCATTGGCGTATGAATGCGTATCCAGACCCACCTCTCGTTGATTGACCAGGCCCTTATCGTGCGAGTGTATGAATTCCACCGGGTCTTCGATTGTCAGGATGTGACCGCTGCGCGTCCGAGCCCGGTAGTCGATCATCGAGGCCAGCGTGGTGGATTTTCCCGTGCCGGTACCGCCGACCACCAGCACCAGACCGTCGCATTCGCTAACTTCATTCGGCTTGCCGAAGAGCGGTCCGATGGGCGGATTCGTTACGAAATCGCCTCGCTGGGTAATTCCGATCCTTTGATTGACTATCCAGCGACGACCGATGGCGTTCGCGCCAGCGCCTGGAATCGAATCGCTGCAGCAAACAATCGTGTGGTGATTTCCATTTTGCCGAACGGCAACTGACGAATGCAGGACTCTCTGTTCAAAACATTTCTCGTTGCGAAGCTTTTCGGCGAACTACCAATACGCACCGTCTGGCCACATATACTATTCCTTCCACGAAGCTGGCCTCTGCGATCGAGAGCAATTTGCCATTGATGGTGCCGTTAATCTATGCCGTGCCACCGATCTCAACCTGAACGACTGCGATAAAATCGCCATCGCTATTAAAACCGGTTGATTACCCCCGGTAGGGCAATTGACACGCGGTTGCTTACGGCGCCATCTTCGAGATCATCTAAAGGTGGCAGTACCAATCAATTCCAGCGACAATGGGAAGCCAAACACCAGGAAAGTCGAATCGCTACCGGACTACGGAATCTGATCGATAGATCAGCTATAAAAAGGCGGCTCGCCGGGGGGACGGGTTTTGAAGCGCTGGTGAATCCACATGTAGTTATCGGGAAACAGCCGCACGTATTTTTCGATTGACTGGTTGATCCTGGTGGCATCCTTCAAATCATCACCGCTGGGGAAATCCTCCAGCGGCGGATCGATGTGCAGGATATAGCCGGAGCCGTCCGCTTTGCGTTCGGGGTAGAAAGGTAACATCGCCGCAGCCCCGGCTTGAGCCAGACGCGAACTCGCGGTAATCGTGGCCGTGTCGATGCCCATAAACGGCGCAAACACGTTACGTTCACGGCGGAAGTCCTGGTCGGGTGCGTACCAGGTCGGGATCTGATTCCTGATTCCTTTGATCAATAGGCGCGTATTCTTGCGCGACACGACGTTAACGTAAAAACGGCTTCGCTGGGTATAGATGTAACTGTCCCACATTTCGTTACCCTGGGTGCGATACATGACCTGCAACGGCATATGCAAGATAAAAAGGCGGCCGCTGATTTCCAGGCTGGTGAAGTGACCGGCCAGCAGAATCGCACCGCGGCCCTCGTCGATGACCGCCTCGAGGTTTTCGAGTCCCTTTATCTCCACCAGCGATTTTAACTTCTCATCGGGCCACCACCAGCACATCGCCATTTCGATCAGTCCGATACCGATATTTTCGAAACAGGCTGATTTGATCCGATCGCGCTCGGCGGCCGACTTTTCCGGAAAACAATGGGCGAGGTTGATGTCGACGATACGGCGACGCGACGGCAGCACGAAGCCCAGCAAGCGTCCCAGTACACGACCGATCGCCATCTCCGCGCGATACGGCAACAGTGCGATGATCCGCAGCAAACCCAGAAAAATCCAGAATGGCCAATATCCGGGGGCAAGGTAACGGCTGGCCTGAAAGATTACGGAACTTGGCTTACCCATCGATCAGGCCTGGTCCGGCATTTCAGGTAGCAGGGGACGCCGCCTAATCGACTACCGCGGCGATGGCATCACACAGCGCATCCATGTTGTCGCTGGTCATCGCGGCCACGTTGAAACGCCCGGAGTCGACCGCATAGACGGCCGAGTCCTCGCGCATTTTTACAACCTGGTCCTTGCTCAGGCCGGAGAACGAGAACATGCCGTTCTGCCGTTCGATGAAACTAAAATCCTGGTCGACGCCCTTGTTTTTCAGCGTGGTCACCAGCAGGCTGCGCATTTGTTTTATGCGCTCCCGCATCGCCGCAAGCTCGGCCTCCCATTCCGTGCGCAGCTCGGCATCGTTCAGGATCGTGGCGACCAACGCCGAGCCGTGCTTCGGCGGGTTCGAATAAATCACGCGAATAATGCTTTTGACCTGGCTAAAGACGGTCGCGGCAACCTCGGCATTGCCAGCCACCAGCGTGAACGCGCCGGTACGCTCACCGTAAATACCAAAGTTTTTCGAAAACGAGCTGGCAATCAGAATTTCATTGCATTGCTCGACGAACAGGCGCAAGCCCTCGGCGTCTTCGTCGAGGCCGCGCGCGAATCCCTGGTAAGCGAAATCGAACAGCGGCAACAGGCCGCGGGTTGCGCACAACTCTGCCAGGCGTGCCCACTGGTCACGATCCGGATCGATGCCGGTCGGGTTGTGGCAGCAGCCATGCAACAGGACGACATCACCGGCCGACGCCTGGCCGAGGTCGGCCAGCATCGCCTCGAAGTCCATGTCGTGTCTATCCGCGTCGTAGTAGGTGTAACGCGATATCTCGAGACCGGCGGCCTGGAAGATGCCGATATGATTGGCCCAGGTCGGTTCGGACACCCACACGCGGGTGGCGCCGATTTGCCGGCTGATCAATTCGGCGGCGACCCGCAGACCGCCGGTACCGCCGGGGGTTTGCGCGGTTTGTGCGCGGCCTTCGGAGATGATCGATGAAGCGGCGCCGAACAACAATTGCTGCACCGCCAGCGCGTAATCGGCGGTGCCGGGAATACCGAGGTAGGTTTTACTGTTTTCAGCGTCGAGCAAACGCGTTTCTGCCTGTTTGACCGAATTCAGTACCGGCGTGTTGCCGTTTTCATCCTTGTAGACGCCGACGCCAAGATTGATCTTGTGGCTGCGAGGGTCGCTCAGAAATTTATCGTTAAGGCCCAGAATCGGATCGGCCGGAGCCGCTGTAATTTTTTCTAACATGGTTCCCTTCAGGATCAGGATAAGTCGGGGTGTGGTCGCGTATCGATTTTACTCGCCGGATCTCGCTGCAACAATAGGCCACATGCCATTTTCCCGATAATATTTTCTCCCGCGGCAACGGGACGCGGACCTGTTCCCGGCATTTCCGGCTCAGGCGAAGGCCGGCATCACTTCCTTGCAGAAGAGTTCCATCGACC
>JAASSH010000150.1 GCA_021767985.1 Gammaproteobacteria bacterium
CGGCAATCGCATATCCGACGAAAATCAATAGCTTCAATCTCGACAAGCTGCCGCTGGTAGAAGGCCGGCTGGAAGCGATCAAGGGGCAGTATCTGTTGCTGGATAACGGTGTCATTAACATCCGTAAATACGGCGGCTACCTGGTCACCATGGAATCCGGCTGACCTGGCGCGTTGCTGAGCGCTAGTGAACCCTGGTCGAGGGATTTTGATTGAAATAAAACTCCATCACCTTGCGTACGTGTGGCGGGTAGTCGAGTGCTTCCATTTCTTTCATGCCCTCGGCAAAAAATCCGGGTGCTTCCTGCGGCAAGTAAATCAGGAACTCGTCGAAGGCCTGTTTCATCGTATCGAGATCGTGAGTACGCGTTGCCACGATACCGCGGTTGATATGCAACAGGCGCCAGGGCCTGAGTTCCTCGCTATCGGCCTGGTCCTTTTTAAGCTCGAGGGAACAGTGGTCGACGATATCGGCAATCAGGTCGGCGAGCGCCAGCAGCGCTTCTTTTTCCTGCATCAGGTTGGCAAGTTGGGCGATTGCGTTCACCACCGGTTCGAGATAATTAATGGTACCGTTGTAACTGATGGTCCAACGGGTAATCACCAGTGAAATCTGTTCGATTTCCTTGCGTTTGTGGGGTAAATCGAGGCGCTCCATCAAGTCGATCAGCTTGAGCAGCAAGACAAAGCCATAATCGCTGATCTCGGTAGCCTCTGACGGCTCGATCATCTTGTCCTCGTTGGCGCGCATATTGACGCTGGCAACGATATTGAAGAATTCCTCGAACTTGCCAAGCAGGTTGTCGAGGCCCCGCCGGTAGTCGTCATCCAGGTATTCGTCGAGCTGCCGGGGAAGATTCAGCAGGTAGTCCCGAGCATCCTTCAACGAAACCATTGCATCCATTTTATCGGTCGGTCTCCGTGTTCGAAGTTTGTGACGCCAGCGAACGGGTCACCGCATTTACCAGTCCCGGCCCACGATAAATCAAGCCGGTGTATAACTGTACCAGTTTGGCGCCAAGCTCGAAGCGTACCCTGGCCTCGGCAGCGGAATCGATGCCGCCAACCGATATAATCGGAATATCATCACCCAGTTCGCGGTAAAAATCGCCCAGCAACTGTCTCGAGCGTTCGCGTAGTGCGGCACCGCTCAGTCCCCCTGTTTCGGCAGCCAGGCGATGATCTTTAACACCGTCCCGGGAAAGCGTGGTATTGGTTGCGATCAGGGCATCGACATCATGCTTGCGCAGCAGGTCGGCGATTATCGGAATTGCCTGTTGGTCGAGGTCGGGAGACAGTTTCAGCGCCAGCGGACGGCGCAACTGGTGTCGATCCTCCAGTTCGAGCCGCAATTGTCCAATACCGGCGAGCAGGGACTCGAGTGCATCCTCGCGCTGTAGATCGCGCAACCCCGGCGTATTGGGTGATGAAATATTGATTGCGATATAGTCGGCGCTCAGATAGACCCGTTCGAATCCCAGGCAATAGTCGGACAGGGCCTGGTCGACCGGGGTACTGAGGTTTTTACCGATATTGATTCCAAGCACAAAGTCGCGCTGCGTATTGGCGACGCGCTCGACCAGGTAGTCGACTCCCTTGTTGTTGAATCCCATGCGGTTGATCAGGCTCTGGTGTTTCGATAGCCGGAAAACACGCGGCTGCGGATTGCCGGGTTGCGGCTTCGGCGTAACGCTGCCGACCTCGATGAAACCGAATCCGAGCCGGCCCAGTCCGTCGAGATAGTCCGCATTCTTATCCAGCCCGGCGGCAAGCCCCACCGGATTGGGAAACTCGAGGCCCATCACGCACGTGGGTTTGTCGATACGCCGATCCGGAATCAGGCGGTGGAACTGCTGCAGCATTTCCAGGCTGATATCGTGCGCCTGTTCGGGATCGATCGCGAACAGCAGGGGTTTAACCAGGGAATAAAACATTAATTCGAAGCGACCAGGGCACGCAGCTCGGGGTAGAGTTCCAGGTCCTGAAGCGTATCAATATCTCGCACAGTTTCAAGCAAACTCGCCCGGTAGTGCAGTGTTTCGGCGTTAGCGAGCGTTTGTTCCAGTACCCGGTCGGAGCTCCAGATCACGCCGTCGAATATTGCCGGCTCTGCCTTGCTGCAACCGATTAGCGCATAACCGCCATCGACCGCGGGCATTAATACCAGGTCATGATCGGTTAGCGCCTGCACCGCCGCCTGCAGGTCGCCGATACGGAGATCGAGGCAGTCTGTCCCTATTATTATCCCGCCATTGGAATCACGAGCAAGCAGCTCTGTTATCGCATTCAGCATGCGCGTTCCAAGGTTATCTCCCTGCTGGAGCGCATAGCCTTCGTCGCGGAATAATTCATCGTCGCTTTGCTCGGTCAGGTAGAGCTGGTAATCAATCCCCGAACGTCGCGCCAGCCCCCGGGTATATTCGAGGCAATAGCGATAAACCCTGGCGGCATTGTCGGCGCCGATGTCGGGAATCAAGCGGGTTTTCACCAGGCCAGGCCGCGGCGGTTTGGCAAAGATACCGAGCGTGGCCATCGGGCGCTAGCCGCGCTGCGGATAGTATATTCTGTGCAGGCGCTCCGGATTCACACCCAGCCAGAAGGCGAGGCGAAGCGACCACATCAGCAGCACGGTTTTCACGATACCCTGCTGCTGCCAGCGCCGGCTCGAGCTGGTTATCGCAGACTCGATGACGAGTGGCACCGCCAGGCGCCGGGCTTTTTTGCTAATCGCTATATCCTCCATCAACGGGATCCGGGGGTAACCGTCAAGCGACTCGAAGAAGTGTCGCTCGAAGAAAAGCCCCTGGTCTCCTCCGGCTACTCTGCTGACGCGGGTCCTCAGATTGATAGCGGCCTCGATGATGCGGTACGCCAGGCCATTCCCGCTTAGCCGTATCCGGAAAAATCCCCAGCTGAGGCTGGTGTCGATCAGATCGCCGAAATCCTGGGGTAAACGGCTGTCGGCATGCAGGAACAGCAGCGTTTTTCCCTGTGCAGCGCTGCTTGCGGCATTCATCTGGCGGGCGCGTCCGGCACCACTGCGAACGATCCTGCAGGGATGACGTTGCGCGATCTCGAGGCTTCCGTCGTCGCTGCCACCGTCACTAACGATAATTTCGCAATGATGCATGACCCATGACCGTTGCACCAGGTCGGTCAGGGTTTGATCGAGGCAATCTGCCTCGTTCAAAACCGGAATTATAATGCTGAGCAGGGGTTGATCAGGCAATGGCTCCGCCACAACTGCTGCCCTGACCGGCGGTACAGCCATAACAATGATCGGCGATACTGACCGGAATATCTTTCAGGCAGGTTTTGAGCACCTCGCTGATATGTAGCTTGTGTCGCTTGTCAGGGTGGCGAATATTCATGCTCAGCATCTGGTTGAAGTCACAATCGTAAACATAGCCTTCCCAGTCGATACTGAGCTGGTTGAGGCACATCAGGCCCTGCATGTTCGCGGTGCTGAAGGAATCCTTGAGCAGATTCATATAGTTTTCGAATTCACCTTTCGATATCAGGGTGCTGCCGAAGCGAGCGATCGGCATATTGGTGATTGTAAAAAGCTGGTTGAACTCGATGTCGTATTTTTCGGCGAGAAACTGCTTGTAGTCCTGCTCCAGTTTATCCTGCGGGGGCGGTAAATAGGGACCGGTAGGATTATAAACAAGGGTCAGAGTGAGACCACTATCCGCCTTGCCGTAGCCAAGCTGGTTCAGGCGCTTCAGGGCCTGCATGCTTTTCTGATAAACGCCCTTGCCCCGTTGGCCATCGACATTGTCTTCGATGTAGCAGGGTAGCGAAGCTACTATTTGAACCTGGTTATCTGCGAGAAACTCCGCAGTGTCTTCGTAGCCGGGTTCCAGCAGGATAGTCAGATTGCAGCGATCGATGACGTTGATGTCCAGCTTGCGAGCGGCGACTACCAGGTCGCGAAACATCGGGTTCATTTCAGGAGCGCCACCGGTGAGATCGAGTGTATGCACCGTCGGTTGTCGCAACACCTCGAGGATATGAGCGATGTTTTCCTGCTGCATTAACTCCTTGCGTGTAGGCCCGGCAGCAACGTGGCAATGCAGGCAAGACTGGTTACACAGGTACCCAAGATTGACCTGTAGAACTTCCAGGGAAGCCCTGGAAACGGTGGGGAAGTCGGTTGTTTTCAGCAGTGGCCAGGGGTCGCGCATGATATTCAGCTTCGGATTTGATCCACGATAGACTCGCAATATAACATAGAGTTCAATTTCCAGATGACGCAACCGGGGAGGCCATTATTATCAGCAGCGATAACGCGGTGGCCTGTGGCGTGGCAGTGGTCGTAACGCATCGGCAGCGCGTATTGTTTGGTAAACGGCCTGCTAAATCAATCGGCTTTGAATGGCAGTTGCCCGGCGGCTCGATCGAAGCCGGGGAGTCGCCGCCACAGGCGGCACGTCGCGAAGTGCTCGAAGAAACCGGTTTAAGCCTGCTGGACCTCGATTTTGTCGGGCTTACCAGCAACGTTTTTTCGGCGCAGAATCATACAATATCGCTATATTTTGAGGCAGAATGCGTGGACCCGGGGCCACTGACGGTTGCCGAGGCCGGTAAGTGCATTGCCTGGGAATGGAAGCCCTGGTCGCAAGTTAACGACAGCCTGTATTTGCCGTTGCGACTGTTCAAAAATACGGAATATCAGCCGTTTTTAAAGAATCGTCGAGTAACCTATGTCTCAATTTAGATTTTTACAGTGTTTTTATGGGCTTATCATCGATAAACTAGAATTAAATTTAACTATACTGCTATAGTTCTTTTAGCGCGATCTACAAAAATAAACTCACTGAATGAAAGTAGAATTTGATATTGCCAGCGATCAGATTGATGGTGCACGTGACTATCAGGAAGACGCTTACATGGTTAATCAATTGGGTGAAGCCGAAAACGGTGAAATCTGCTCGCTGATTATCATGGCCGACGGTATGGGTGGACATGCCGCGGGCAATGTTGCCAGCAACATGGTCGTCGCGACTTTCAACAAGACATTCCAGGCCAAGTTTCCCACTACCGAAATCGCCGAGGTGCTCACCGATGCCTTGAATCGTTCCAACGATCAGATCCGGGCTTCGGTCAAGGAGACTCCGGCACTGCGCGGCATGGGTTGCACCATGGTTACCGCCTATGTGCAGGACAATAAGCTCTACTGGGTCAGCGTTGGCGATAGTCATCTATACCTGATCCGCGATCGTGAACTGATCAAGCAGAATGCCGATCACAGCTATGGCGCTTATCTCGACATGATGAAAGAGCAGGGCATGGAGATCGATGAGCAGGCCGGCATGTCGCGCAACATGTTGATGAGCGCGATGACGGGCGAAGAGATCAGCAGTATCGATGTCTCTGACACCCCGGTAAAGCTGCGTCCCGGAGATCGCGTTATCGTTGCCAGCGACGGACTCGATACGCTCGGCGCCGGTGCGATAATCCAGTACTCCTCGTGGTCGGCTACCGCCAAGGAATGCGTCTACGCCCTGTTGAAGGCGGTCGAGGATGCCAACAAGATCAATCAGGATAACACCACGCTGATTGTCATCGATGTCAAGGAGCGCGAAGTTCGCCAGGAGGCAGAACCGGCCGTGGCGATCGCCGCACCGGCCGAGCCGGTCTCGCGTGTCGCCGACGTCGAGATAGTCGAGGAGCCGAGGGAGCCGCGCTCCTACAAATGGCTGGTATGGTTGATCGTGCTCGGCCTGTTCGGAGGCGGTGGGTATTTCGCATGGCAGCAGGGCGTTATCGATGATGCGATGCAAAAAGGTACCGAGTTGGTCGAAAGCACTACGCAGACGATAGAAACCGAGCTCGAAGCCGAGCCTGAGCCGGTAGCCGAGGCCGAACCCGAACCGATGGTCGAGGATGAGCCAATAGCCGAGCCCGAGCCCGAGCCCGAGCCCGAGATTAAACCCGCTTACGTCGACAAGGCCGACGCTTTTAGAGATCGCCTCAAGTCCGGCGGTTACGGCCCGACCATGATCAAGGTGCCCGCGGGTAGCTTCCGCATGGGCGGGGCATCGTCTATTGTCGCGCCTGATGAAGTACCGCGGCA
>JAASSH010000563.1 GCA_021767985.1 Gammaproteobacteria bacterium
GAGCGCGTGCCTCGAGAATGCGCTGCTGTATCGGTTCGGTGATCAGGCCGAGACGGTGGCGCGCCACGATTAGCTTGAACGGCAGAGACATCAGTCGGTACTGCTCGTCCTGGTTCAGATTTTCGAGTCCCTGTTGCCGGGTTTGCTGCAGCAGCGTGTTGAACTCGGGCAGGTCGTCGGCCGAAATAAAGCTGAATTGTTCGAACAACTCGCTGTCGGGCTCGACGTCGGAAAACAGATCCAGCATGATTTCGGTGATCTGCGCGCCGGCTTCGAGGAAGGTCTGGCTCAATCCGGTACGCTCGAGCGTTTCGCGAATCACCGGCTGGTCGAGCGGGCGCTCGGGGTCTATCCTGTCGCCGTAAACCGTACCGAACAGCAGGTTCTCCGATACCGTCATGTTCAGGTTGTACTTTTCATGGTCGAAAGGTTCGACCAGTCTGGCAACCCCGGGCTCGGTGAACTGGTGACGTAACTGCTGGCGTGCCTGCATGATGCGCGCCGCCAGATCGCCGTGCTGCGACGGATCGACGACCGAGAGCAGTCCGAATTGATAAACCTCTTCATCGAGGTCGACTCCCTGCAGTATTTCGATAATGCGGGTGACGAGTTCCTGCCGGTTGTTCAAACCGAGTGCGGCATAATCGATCCAGTCGTCGTCGTAGCGGTGGGGCGTATTGCCGGCCTGTTCGGCCAGCTGGCGTTCGTGCAGCAATGCCTTGTCTTCCTCCCCCTCCGGCGTCGTCTTTACCGGCTGGTGCTTGAGCGAATAACACAGGTTGTCGAAGACCGAGCCGTTGAACATAAATGACGAAGCCCCGACGTAACCCAGGCGTTTGCCGGTTATCGATTCCGGCAATTCCTGCATTCTCGCATCGCCGATGGTCAGATTGCCCGAGGTAGGAACGATCAGTCTCGAAATCAGGCCGGCGAGTTCGTCCTTACCGCTGTTGCCGAGACCGACCGCGGCGCAATGCTGATCGATGGGGAACCTGAAGCTGGCACCGTCGATGCTGTAATAGAGTCCGTCCTCGCTATAGCGGAGATTGTTAGCCTGCACTTCGCGACCGGGCAAAACCTGCGATTCGGGCTGCTGATCGAGAATATCGGTATCGATCAGGTTCTGCGGATCGAACTGCTGGATTACCTGGGTATACTTGACCTTGATGTCTTCCTTGCGCTGGTAGTAGCGCAGCAGTTCTTTCCATGGACCGGACAGGTCCTTGTAAGCTACCAGCACCGCCACCATCGAGCCGATCGACAAATCGCCGCGCAGGACAAAATATCCACCGACCGAGTAAAAAAAGAATGGCGTCAACTGGGCGATGAAGTTGTTCAGGAACTTGATGAAAAACTTGCGCTTGTAGATATCGAAACGAATCAGGTAAATCTTGCCCAGGCGCTGGCTTATATGAGCGCGCTCGAAATGACTGGTATCGTTGGCATGTACCTCGTTGATGCCGGTAACCGTTTCGCCGATGCGCCCGGACAGGTTGCGCGCGGTTGCGACGCGCTCCTTGGCCAGTTCATTGACGCGTTTCTGCAGTCGCGGAATGACGTATAACTGAAACGGGTAGAGCGATATCGCGGCCAGGCCGAGGAGCAGGTCCTGTTGAAAAATAAAGAACAGGTAAGTGAGCAGCGTGCCGCCCTGGAATACCGGCAGGGTGAAGGATTCGCCGATAAACTCGCTCATCGGTTCGGTCTCGGCGGTAATCATCGGGATTAGCTCGCCGGCCGAAACCCGCTTGAAGTGAGGCATCGGGAAGCGCAGGATTCGGGTATACAGCTCGTATCTCAGGCGGCGCAGTAGCCGCTCACCGAGCGCGCCGCGGTACACGTTCAACAAGTACTTCAGTCCGCCGCTGCACAGCACCACCAGCAGGAACGCAAAACTGAAAAACATCAGGAAACCAAGGCGATCCATTTCATAACCGAAAAACTCTTGCGGTATGTCAGCGCCCTCGAGCAGATTGATGATCTTCTTGGGTAACTCGAGAGTAATGTAAACCAGGGGCAGCGTTGCCAATGACAGTATTATCAGACCGATCTGGTCTTTTTTGCTGTGATTCAGAATGTACCTGTAAAACGATGGTTCCATAGATTTCGAGTTTTTGATCCTGTTTTTTGCTACCGATCCGGCACCGCGCCTAGCTAGCACGGCACGCTGGGCCAGTGTACTATCGCCCATCAGTCGATTTATATCAAATACCGTATATGTCACCCCGAATCGCAGTCGTTTTAAAGGGATATCCGCGCCTGTCCGAAACGTTTGTCGCGCAGGAAATTAGGGCGCTGGAACAACGCGGCTTCGAGCTATGCATATTCTCGCTACGTCATCCCTACGACCCGGCAACCCATCCAATACACGCCGAGATCGAGGCGCCGGTTTACTATTTGCCGGAGTACGTGCACGACGATGTGGCGCGCGTGCTGCGGGCTTTGTTGCGCAACTGCTGGAAACCGGGATTCTGGAAGGCCCTGGCCTGCTTCGTGCACGACCTGTGGCGCGATCCGACCAGAAACCGGGTGCGACGCTTTGCGCAGGCGCAGGTGCTGGCCTGCGAAGTACCGGTCACGGTGCAGCATTACTATACGCACTTCATGCATACCCCGGC
>JAASSH010000151.1 GCA_021767985.1 Gammaproteobacteria bacterium
CAGATTGATTTCGTCGGCGGGCGTTGACAGGTATCAATATTTCGGTCGCAGATTAGGTCAGAATGAAAAAACTAGTCTAAGAATGGTTATATTACGAATGGTGACGACATGAGCGCGAGACAAGGCTTCGAACAAAAAATGCGCGCAGAGCTGGCGCAGTTAAAAGCCGAGTACGAAAATTTGAAGACCAGGGCCGGCAGGGTCGAAAGCGAGCTCGAAGCGGAGTATCTGACCCTGGTCGAAGAGCTGAAAATCGAGTTGCAGGAAGCCGAGCAAAAGCTGGAACTGTTTGCCGAGACGCACGAAGATCAATGGGAAGAATTCAAACTTGATCTCGAGCGCAGCTGGGAATCGCTGCGCAGCTTGATCAAGGCTGTTACCGGGCCCTGAGCTCCCGGTTTATATATGACCATGCATAACGATCCGCTCGAAGAACTTAACAAGCTCGTCCCGCTACAGGACAAGTTGCGGGCTACGCACAAATCCGTCGCCGACCTGTTCCCGTTCATCGTCCGCATCGCGATAGCGATCTACGATCCCGAGACGAGCGTATTGAAAACCTACATGCACAGCAGCGGAGACGACAATCCGCTGGAGCATTACAGCGCGCTGATCGATGATGCCCCGTCACTCAAGGAAATACTGAAAACCGGTTTACCGCGAGTCATAAACAATATGCTTACTTTTGAAGGCAGTGAAAGCGAGCACACGAGGCGGCTTGGACGTTACGGTTACGCGGCAAGCTATACCATGCCGATGTTCAATAACGGCATATTCTTTGGATTCATATTTTTCAATTCGGATAAAAAGGATGTCTTTGACGAGAACACGCTGCGCCAGATTGACACCTACGGTCATTTGATCTCGTTGATGGTGATCAATGAAATCACGTCGATCAGGGTCTTGACCGCCGCGGTAAAAACCACCGGTAACATCACGCATATACGCGACCCGGAGACAGGCAGCCATCTTGATCGAATGTCCCGATATTGCCGGCTAATCGCCAACTCAATTGCTGACAAGTACCAGCTGGACGATGATTATATCGAGCACTTGTTCATGTTCTCGCCGCTGCACGACATCGGCAAAATCGGTATTCCGGACGATATTCTGCTCAAACCCGAAGGGCTGAACGATAGCGAAGCCGAGGTCATGCACAGCCATGCGAACCTGGGCAAGAGAATGGTGGACGAGATTCTGCAGAACTTCGGGCTCGAGAATATCGAGTACGTGGACATGCTGCGCAATATTGCAGAATTCCACCACGAATCCGTCAATGGGCAGGGGTATCCCAGCGGTATCGAGGGTGAGCAAATTCCCCTGGAAGCTCGTATCGTCGCGGTCGCCGATGTCTTCGATGCATTGACCAGCGCGAGGCCCTATAAAAGCGCCTGGTCGAACCAGGCCGCTATCGAGGAACTCAATAAACTGGCCGGCGAGAAGCTCGATCGGGATTGCGTGAATGCGCTAATTCAGAACCTGGATGAGGTGGAGCAAATCCAGGCGCAGTTCAGGGAAGATTTTTACGGCTAGCCGTATTCTATGACAGTCCTTAACTTTGTGGTTTTGCTGTTTTGTATGGTGCTATCCGCAGCGCTGTACGCGGCTGAAACGGAAGACCGGACAAACTATGAATACTACCTAAATGAATTCAATCTGCTGCATCACTACAAACTCATGTACCCGGACGAGGAAAGAATTTTCGACTATTGCGTAGAAAAATATAAGAAAGAACCTGGATCCTATGAATCTGCTCCTTTCGGCGGATATGCTATCGGGACCAGGGTCGGAACCTGCATGGAGAAACAAATAAAACTAAAGAACCAGATTATCGATAGTGCGCGAGATCAGTTAGGTGGACGAATCCAGGCACAAGCCATGTACGACGAGTGTTCTGAATATTATTCGAAGAGCGGAGCCGCCACAGTCGGCAGGTGTGTAAAAACCAGGCTGGTGCTGGACAGCATGCTTGAAGACGATATTGTCGAGAACAAGATTTATCGAAACTGCGATCTCGTATGGCGTAAACACGGCCATAACGCGATCGATAATTGTTCACGCAACGACGCGTACTACTACCTTCGAAAGGGGCACCTGCGAGACTGATCGGTTAACTCCGGACCGTTAGCCGATTCCCTGCAAGTTTGGTTCACTTTTACTGCTTCACCCGGCGACGGTGATGCCGAATGATGACGGCGAAGAAGTCGAACCGCTGTCAGGCACCGGTGTCGAGAAGGAGACAGGGATTAGGTGGTAATCCCCGTCTCCTTTTGCTTTTACTTGTAGGGGTCAACGCTCTCGTTGCCGGTTTCCAGATTAGCCACGACTTCTATCTTCGGTTCCTGCACTGCGACCCTGTCGTCCTGGTCCGGCGCGATGGAATAGGCAAATGCACCGGATAGTGCTAAAAACGCGAGTGAAAATCCCAGATCAAAAAACCCCTTTTGCTGCTTTGCTGTATTACGTACCTTCATGGTTCACCCCCTGTTTGTTGTTGATGGTGAAACTATAGGGAAGTGGTCGAAATCGTTCAGTTGGCTATTACCCTGATCGTTATGCAGTAATACCGGCGAAGTTGTGAAATATGCACCTGGCCTGATCGGTATGAATTCATGCTCGAATCCGATGCGAATGTTTCAGTATCGATCTGGCTTTCGCGAATCCGGTCGTCGAGCTCTGCCCCGGAACCGCCAACATCTGATTTACCGGCAAGCCTCGCAGCTTACCAGTTGGCAGGCAGGTTCTTGTTGATTACGTAGTGCTTACTGGTTACCGAAATATAATCACCGGTCTCGAGCTCTTTGAGAATCTTGCTGACCATTTCGCGCGAAGACCCGATCATGCCTGCAATTTCCCGGTGGGTAAATTTTGGGACCAGTCGGCGATCGTCAGCCTCGACGGCATATTTTTCGAGGATATGAGTAACGCGGCCATACACGTCGGACAGCGCGATGTAGCCGAGTTCCTCCGTGGTGTCACGCACCATGTTGGCCAGGTTCCTGGCGAGCGCTATCGAGACCTGCGGATGCTGTTCCAGAAAAGACAGGTACTTTTCCCGGGAGAACGCCGCTACCACGCAGTCGGTTAGTGTCGCAACGCTTGCGGTTCTGGGGAAGCCCCCTATCAGCGCGACTTCACCAAAAGAATTACCGGGTTTGAGGATTCGGACCGTCAACTGCTTCCCATCCTCGTCTTCGACGTAAACCCGCATTTCCCCCTCGATCAAGATGAACTTCGAGTTGGTGTCATCACCCTGCTGTATGATCACCATATTCTTCTTGTAGTTACGGCGGATAGCGATGCTCTCAAGCGACTGCAGGCCTCGTTCATCGAGGGTGTCATACGGGGTTATCGTTTGCAGGAAACTCAACATAGTCCTGTTTGCCTTACTACTATGGGGCTTAAATTACATCATTTTCCGTAAACACAGCAATAGGCAGGTTGCGGATTCTCCGAATAACAAATCCAGCCCCGATCAGGTGGGAAAATTCTCGCAACATTATTTGGCAGACTGAAGGGGTAGTCGTAACCATCATCGGCAATGGATTCGTCAACGGTTAAAGGGTCCAGCAGAATTTGACTGATATTCGATTCCGTTTTCCCTCCAGGCGTACGAGGCACATCTTGCCGAGGATTGTTTTTGCGCTCAGGGCCCCGATTGGAGACAATGCCGCGCACCGGCCCGCAACGGCGATAGTCTTTCTCTGCGGAAAGGTGATCGCCACTGTCTCTAACCCAACCTAACGGCTGTATGGCTTGAACTGGTTTCATCGTCTGCCCGATAACCTGAAAGGTATCGCATTTCTGATGCTGGCCTCGGTTTTGTTCTCGCTAATGGCTCTGCTAATCAAGCTGCTTGGGCAGCAGCTACACATCACGCAAATTCTGCTGGTTCGCCAAATCGGTATGACGATCATGGTGGCGCCGGCGATACTGCGAAATTTCCCGGGTTCGCTGCGCAGCGAGCGTCCCGGGTTGCAGCTGACCCGCGTGTTTTGCGCACTGATCGCGATGCTCTGCGGCTTCACCGCGGTCATTCATATGCCATTGGCAGACGCCACCGCCATCTTCTTCGCCAAGAGCTTTTTCGTGACGATTTTTGCGGTACTGTTTCTCTCCGAGGTCGTCGGTATCTACCGCTGGAGCGCGGTGCTGATCGGCTTCGTCGGCGTGGTGATCATGTTGCAACCCGGTACCGACAATTTTTCCATTTACGGCCTTGCTTCGGTGACGGGTGCCGCGGGCGCCGCGGGAGTCATGATATTACTGCGCCTGCTGTCGCGCAGCGACAGTGCCGCCACGATCATGACCTACGGAGCGCTCGGCGTCGGGATAGTCATGACTGTTCCGGGAATATACTTCTGGCAGCAACCAAGCCGAACGGAATGGATACTGCTGGCTGCCGTGGCGGTGGTTTCCTACTACGGGCAAAAGTGCAATATCTTCGCCTACAAGTACGGCGAAGCGTCGCTGCTGGCGTCGCTGGACTACGTACGCCTGCTGTGGGCCACGTTGTTCGGCTTTCTTGTTTTCGGTCAGTTTCCCGGCCTGTCGACCTGGTTCGGCGCGGCTATCGTCGTCGCCGCCGCGATCTTTACGATCTACCGCGAGACGCGCCGCAAGCGCGACTGGGTTGCCGCCAGCAGCGTTCACGACAGGGCTTGAGGCTGCAGCAAGCTTTGAACCTGGTGCACATAAACGAACGGGCGCTAACCCGCGGAGTGATTTGCCCCGGTTAGGTACCGCAAAAAGTCTGGTGAACGACCTGGTCGGGCTCGGGTGGAAGCGCCAGGGCCTCGTCGGCGGTATCGAATTCGAAGGGCTTTGACAGCCTTTCGTTCAGGCGGTGAAACATTGCGAAGTCGCCCGCATAAGCCTGCGATATGGCCTCTTCGACCAGGTGGTTGCGTGGGATGAAGGCCGGATTTGTCGACATCATGGCCCGATGTCGGTCTGCGTCGCTGATCGTTTCCTGTGCACAGCGTTCACGCCAGCGCTCGAGCCATGATGCGAAGGATTCGGGAAAGTCGAACAGCGGTTCGATCTCGGTGGCGCCGACGGTTAGCTCGCCGAGTCGGCGAAAAGCCAGCGTGAAGTCACTGCGGCTGCGCTCCAGCAGGTCGAGGAAATCCTGCACCAGCGCCTCATCGCCTTGTTCCACCGTGGTCAGGCCGAGTTTGACACGCATTTGCGTCAAGTGCTCTTCGAGAAACATTTCGGGAAAGCGTTCCAGCGTCGCTTGTGCCAGCTCGACGGCCGCGTCATCGTCGTCCGCAAAAAACGGCAACAGCGCCTGCGCCAGGCAGGCCAGGTTCCAGTGCGCGATGGCGGGCTGATTGCGATAGGCATAGCGCCCACCATGGTCGATCGAACTGTAAACCGCGGCCGAATCGTAAGCGTCCATGAAGGCACAGGGGCCATAGTCGATGGTTTCACCCGATAGCAGCATATTATCGGTATTCATGACGCCATGGATGAAGCCCACGCCCTGCCAGCGCGCCACCAGCGCGGCCTGGCGGCGCATGATCTGCTCGAACACCGTGAGCACCGGCTTTTCCGATTCGGCGGCATCCGGGTAGTGTCGCTCGATGACGTGGTCGAGCAGTATTTTCAGGCCGTCGATATCGTTTACCGAGGCGAAGAACTGCAAGGTTCCGATCCGGATATGGCTTTTCGCGACGCGTGCCAGGATGCCACCATCGAGACGGGACTCGCGATAAACCGGGTCACCCGTGGTTACCGCGGCCAGCGAGCGGCTGGTCGGGATTCCGAACGCGGCCATCGCTTCGCTGACGATATATTCGCGCAGCACCGGGCCGAGCGGCGCCCTGCCGTCGCCCTGGCGCGAGAACGGGGTCAGCCCGGAACCTTTCAGCTGGATATCGTAACGCTCGCCGTCGTTGCCGATGACTTCGCCCAGCAGTATCGCGCGACCGTCGCCGAGGCGTGGATTCCAGCTGCCGAACTGGTGTCCCGCGTAAACCGTGGCAATGGGTTCGGCGCCGTCGGGCACCCGATTGCCGGCAATCACGTCGACACCCGCCTCGGATTCGAGCCATTCCGGG